>JALOMP010000135.1 GCA_025455365.1 Chitinophagaceae bacterium
TTCGTTCCGTTGGATACGGAAGCATCGACCTGAACAGCCTGGGAGTCTTCTTTGGATTCAACTTCAGACCATTCCATCACAACACCGCACAGTCAAAAAAATGAAACGCATGAACTTCCAATCGATCCAACGCTACCTCCTCGCCTGCTTCTTTCTCACGGCCTTTTTTTCCGCCTGCAGCAAGAGTGATGGCGGCGGCGCCACACCGAACCTGTGCACCGGTGTGAACCTTACGGTAAGCGCTACCACTACAAGCGCCTCATTCTGCCTGGATAATGGCGTTATAACGGTAACGGCCAGTGGCAGTACTGATCTCAACTACAGCCTCAACGGAAGGACGTTTCAGTCTTCCAATGTATTTTCCAGTCTCGCCAAAGGAACCTATACCGTAACGGTAAAAAATGCAAACGGATGCAGCAAAACCGCTGATGTTACCGTTGGGGAAACTTCAGGTACGGCAGGAGCGCTGTTTACGGATGTCAAAGACCTGCTACAGTCGAAATGCGTGACCTGTCACCAGCCTGGCGGACAGCAACCTGTTCCCAACTTCACGGTCGATTGCAACATCGTTGTCAATGCTGCCAGGATCCGGGAGCGTGCCGTGGTCCTGGGTACCATGCCCCCCACAGGCCCCCTCACCCAGGCGGAGAAAGACATCATCAGCGCATGGATTACGGCAGGCGGGAAAATATCCGACTGAATTGATGGCAACGGGATCTTAACCGTCGGCCAGCGTAAACCATACGCCTGACGGATCGTCAAAGTCGCCGTTATAATTGATAAACAACTCCTCCCCCGCCCGAATATCCCGCATGGCCCTGATGCTGATCACCGCCGCGTCATAATCCATTTCATATTCACAGTTGGATGGGGCGGCATGATTATACACCGGCACGAGCCCCAGGGCCATTGCGCACTGCATGCGGTCCTGCCCCCATTCGAAAATGTAGTCATGCAGCAGCGTCTGGTCGAGCAGTTTCCGCGCATCGGCATTCATTACAATTACCGGCGCCACTTCAACGACGGTACCGGCGGGAATATCCTCGCTGGTAAACACGCCCCTGCCCATGCCGGGGGTTTCCGCAAAAGTCAGGCAGGGTAATATCATACCGAAGAAGGTGGTTAAAAACGGTATAAATTAGCGCAAAATCCGGTTACATGTCGATTGAGATCCAGCCGCAGACCATACAGGAGCAGTTTGAGGAGGTTATCCGGCAAGACGACCGGCTTCTGATCCAGGATTTCCTGAACAGCCAGAACATCAGCGATGTGGCAGACCTCATCGCCGATAATGAAGAATATGCCGCGCAGATCATTTCCAGCATGGCCGTCCACCGCGCGGCTGGTACTTTTAAAATACTGGACCTCTCGCGCCAGAAGACCATCATACAGGACCTTCCGCCCCTGAAGACCGCCGAACTGCTCAACGAACTGCCCTCGGACGACCGTACCGCATTCCTGGAGGAACTACCCAACGAAGTGGTGCGGGAACTTATCAAGCTGCTGAATCCTGAAGAGCGGAAGATCACCCTTTCGCTTCTCGGATACCCGGAAGAAAGCGTTGGCCGCCTGATGACCACCGACTACCTCTCGGTGGAAGAAGACTGGACCGCGCAGGAAGTACTGGACCATATCAGGCAATATGGCAAAGACAGCGAAACAATCGATGTCATCTATGTGATCAACCAGCAAGGACAGCTGATTGACGACGTCCGAATCCGAGAGTTCCTGTTCGCCCCGCCGGAAAAAAAAGTCAGCGAACTCACAGACGGACGGTATATCGCGCTGAATGTGCATGACGACCAGGAATCGGCCAACCAGGTATTCAAGATGAACAACCGTGTAGCCCTGCCCGTGGTAGACGACCAGAAAATCCTGCTGGGCATCGTTACGATTGACGACGTCCTCTGGGTGGCCAGCGAGGAATTCTCGGAAGACATGCAGAAAATGGGGGGTACCGAGGCACTGGACGAGCCTTACCTGGAAATACCCATTCTAAAGCTGTTCAAGAAAAGGGTGGTATGGCTGATCGTGCTTTTCCTCGGCGAAATGCTCACGGCAACGGCTATGGGTCATTATGAAGAGGAGATCCAGCGGGCGGTGGTGCTGGCGCTGTTCATCCCGCTGATTATTTCCTCCGGGGGAAACAGCGGTTCTCAGGCATCCACGCTGATCATCCAGGCCATGGCGGTGGGCGAAATCACGCTGGCGGACTGGTGGAGGGTGATGCGCCGGGAAATCATTTCCGGGCTTTTGCTGGGTTCCGTGCTGGGGATTATTGGCTTTGCCCGCGTGGTTGGATGGAGCCAGTTCTTTCCGGATATCTACGGCACCCATTACCTGGCCGTGGGCGCGGCGGTGGGCGTTTCGCTGCTGGGTGTAGTCCTACTGGGAACGCTCACCGGTTCCATGCTGCCCATCCTGCTCAAGCGGTTGGGCGCTGACCCGGCGGTCAGCTCCGCACCCTTCGTTGCCACCCTGGTGGACGTCACGGGCCTGATCATTTATTTCACCTGTGCGTACCTTTTCCTGCAAGGCGCTCTTCTATGACATGCTGAAGCGTACAATACATTGACTACCAAAGCCGTTATAAAAAGGATTATTGAGTAATATTGCTCCTTCTTTAACCCTAGATCTGATTCTAATATGTGTGGAATTGTTGCATATGTCGGGCATAGACAGGCTTACCCCGTCATCCTCAAAGGATTGAAAAGACTGGAATACCGTGGATACGACAGTGCGGGCATCGCGCTGCTGTCTGACGGGCTGAAACTATTTAAAAAGAAAGGCAAAGTAGCCGGGCTGGAAGACAGTCTCGTGGGTGAAAACGTGCAAGGGCATATTGGCATCGGCCATACCCGTTGGGCTACGCATGGTGAACCCAGCGACCGCAACGCCCACCCGCACCGATCGGCCAGCGGCAAACTGGCCATGATCCACAACGGGATCATCGAAAACTACGGCCAGCTCAAACAGGAACTGCTCAACAAGGGTTACAGTTTCACCAGCGATACCGATACGGAAGTACTCCTGCATTTCATTGACGATATCAGGGAAAACAACAAATGTTCCCTGGAAGAAGCCATCCGCATCGCGCTTAAGCGCGTAGTGGGTGCCTATGTGATCGTGATCGTGGATACCGAAAGCCCGGATACCCTGATCGCCGCCAGGAAGGGTTCTCCGCTCGTGATTGGTATCGGCAAGGGCGAACATTTCCTGGCATCGGATGCATCGCCCATCATCGAGTATACCAAGGAAGTGGTGTATGTGAATGATTACGAACTGGCGATTATCCGTCCGGATGAACTCATCCTCAAGAACCTCGGCAACGAAACACTGACACCGTTTGTACAGAAACTCGACCTGGAACTCGCTGCCATCGAAAAAGGCGGCTACGAACACTTCATGCTCAAGGAAATATTTGAGCAGCCACACACCATTTACGACTGCCTTCGCGGACGCCTGGAATTGTCTGAAAGCAAAATCATCATGAGTGGTGTTGAACAACACCTGGAACAACTAAAGAATGCCAAACGAATCATCATGGTGGCCTGCGGCACCAGCTGGCATGCGGGACTGGTGGCGGAATATATTTTCGAAGAACTGTGCCGCGTTCCGGTGGAAGTGGAGTATGCCTCTGAATTCAGGTACAGGAACCCGATCGTTGGACCGGGCGATGTAATCATCGCCATTTCACAAAGCGGAGAAACGGCAGACACCCTGGTGGCCATTGAAAAAGCGAAGGAACAGGGAGCCCTGATTTTCGGCGTGCTCAACGTGGTTGGTTCTTCCATCGCCCGGATTTCCCATGGCGGCGCCTATACGCATGCGGGACCTGAAATAGGGGTAGCCAGCACCAAGGCCTTTACCGCCCAGCTGGCTGTGCTCACCATGATCGCCCTGAAACTGGGACGTGAAAAAGGAACGATTGACAACGATCGATACCAGCGCCTGCTTACGGAACTCAGCCTGATTCCTGAAAAAGTCCAGACCGTACTCGAACAGGCCGAAAACATCAACAGTCTCGCCCGCAAATATGCACAGGCAACCGACTTCCTGTTCCTGGGCCGTGGGTACAATTTTCCCGTTGCCCTGGAAGGTGCGCTGAAACTAAAGGAGATATCCTATATCCACGCCGAGGGCTACCCGGCAGCTGAAATGAAACACGGACCCATCGCCCTCGTGGACGATACCCTGCCCGTGGTGTTCGTAGCCACCAAAGACCCTTACCACGAAAAAATCGTCAGCAATATACAGGAGATCAAGGCCCGGAAAGGCAAGGTAATCGCCGTTATCTCGGAAGGCGATGAAACCATCCCGCAAATGGCGGACGACGTGATGTACGTGCCGGCATGCGATGAAATCCTGGCACCCATGCTCAATGTAATTCCCCTGCAGTTGCTTTCGTATTATACGGGCGTGCACAAGGGCCTCGATGTAGACAAACCCCGCAACCTCGCCAAAAGCGTGACGGTAGAATAAGCACATTCCATGAACCTGATACAGAAGAGGCCGCTGCATTCCATAGGCTACCAATTCATCAAACCGGAGTTTATCCCGGCCGGAAAAGACGAATACCACCTGCGTAATATCCAGAACCGGAGTGATATCGACTATCGTCACCTGTCCGCATTCGAAATTGAATCCCTGGTCCGGAACAACAACACTTCGGACGACTGGAACAAGATTCTGGTATCGGATGCCTTCAACCCGGAACTGGTCAAGAACTGCAAGTTCTTCGGGCTTGTCCGGATCGGGAAGCTGGAACCCTGGTATCTTGAATTTCACAACCTGCGCATGCCGGTTGGCCTGTACAACAGCACCATCATCAGTTGCGATTTTGGCGATAACGTGGTGATTGACAACGTGAACTACATGTCTCACTACATCATCGGCAATGATGTGATGGTGGTGAATGTGAACGAACTGGCCACCACCAGCACCGCGAAATTTGGCAACGGCATCATCAAAGAGGGAGAATCGGAACAGGTCCGCATCTGGCTGGAAGTATGTAACGAAAATGCCGGCAGGAAGATCCTTCCTTTCAACGGCATGTTGCCGGGCGATGCATTCCTCTGGGCGAAGTACCGGGACGATGAAACCCTGATGGAACGCTTCCGTTCATTCACGGAAAAGGAATTTGACAAACAGCGCGGCTACTATGGCAAAATCGGCGACCGCACGGTTATCAAGAACTGTAAAATCGTCAAGGACGTTTGGATCGGCACAGACGCATACCTCAAGGGCGCCAATAAAATAAAGAATGTTACGATCAACAGCAACGCGGACGCTCATTCACAAGTGGGAGAAGGCTGCGAGCTCGTGAACGGCATTATCGGCGCGGGCTGTCGCGTATTTTACGGCGTGAAAGCGGTGCGTTTCTTTATGGCTTCCCACTCCCAGTTAAAATACGGCGCGCGGCTGATCAACGCCTACCTGGGGAATAATTCCACGATTTCCTGCTGCGAGGTATTGAACAGCCTGATCTACCCTTTCCACGAACAACACCATAACAATTCATTTCTTTGCGCATCCCTGGTGCAGGGTCAATCCAATATTGCGGCCGGGGCAACCATCGGCTCAAACCATAATTCGAGGGGTGCGGACGGGGAACTAAAAGCCGGCCGGGGATTCTGGCCCGGACTGTGTGTAAGCCTAAAACACAATTCGAGGTTCGCCACTTTCAACATGGTGGCCAAGGGCGATTACCCCGCGGAGCTGGATATACCATTTCCTTTCGCCCTGGTTAGCCAGGACAACGCCAACAATACCCTCCAGGTAATGCCGGCGTACTGGTTCATGTACAATATGTACGCGCTTTGCCGGAACGAATGGAAATCGAAAGCAAGGGACCAGCGAAGGGAAAAGATCCAGCTGCTGGAAACATCGTACCTCGCGCCAGACAGCGTGAATGAAATCCTGCATGCCATGGACCTCCTGGCACAGTATACCGGTGAAGCCTACCTGAAGAAACACAGCCAGCCCGGAGATGTCGCTAACAATGCCGCAGTAACCGGTCGACGCTTACTGGAGGCAGGGGATCCCGTTGTGGATGAATTGGACATCCGGGCCACGGGTATGGAAAACGGAACACGCACCCAGCTTTTGCTTAAGGTACGGCAGGCATACAAAGCATACCGCACGATGGCGCGGTTTTACGGGATTGACACGCTGGTCCGCCAGGCCATGGAAGAAGGCGTAAAAACGATCGAAGCCTGGAAAAACTTCCTGCCGAAACCGGCCAAACGCCAGCAATGGATCAATGTCGGCGGACAACTCATTCCCGAAAAGCCTTTCCATGCCTTCCGGCAGGATATCCATAAAGGGAAAATAAAAAACTGGGACGATGTCCACCGTTTTTACACCAGGCAGGCAGAAGGATATGCCCGTTACACCCGGGAACATGCCATGGCCGTGCTGGCAGAACTGGGCACGCCTTTCAAAACGCTGCAGGATCCCACCCATCTGACGGCACTCGTCAAGGAACTTGCTGACACGAAAAATGCCATTGTGGAAGGCATCCATTCTTCCCGTAAAAAAGACTATGAAAACCCTTTCCGGAAAATGCTCTATGAAAACGATGACGAAATGAACCGCGTGATCGGGTCGCTTGAAGACAACAGTTTCATCCGCGATCAGCAGGCGGAACTGAAATCTTACCAGGCCGGCATCAGGCAGTGGGCAAAGAAAATGAAAGGATAGGGCCGTTCACCAGGCGCATCTGATGAAAGCCCCCGGGCAAATGCTTATTTCTTCCGGAAGAAAATACGGACGGGCACACCCGTGAAATTGAAATTCTCCCGCAACTTGTTTTCCAGGTAATTCTTATATGGCGTCTTGATATCGTCCGGGTAATTGCAGAAAAACGCGAAGCTCGGAACGGCGGTAGGCAGTTGCGTCACATACTTGACTTTGATGGAATTGCCCCGGACCACCGGCGGATGGTACGCTTCTATCGCGGCCAGCATCTTTTCATTCAGGATGGACGTGGGCACTTTACGATTCCTGTTCTCATACACTTCCAGTGCCGTTTCAATGACTTTGAAGATGCGGGTCTTCTCTTTGGCGGATATAAACAGGATGGGCACATCACTGAAAGGTTCGAGGCGGGCCTTTAACTCCCGTTCATAATCGCGCGCCGTATTGGTCTTCTTCTCCAGCACGTCCCATTTGTTTACCAGCAATACGATTCCCTTGCCCTTCTTGGTAGCCTGGGAGAAGATATTCAGGTCCTGCTGGCTGATTCCCTTTTCCGCATCCAGCATCATGAGGCACACATCCGCTTCATCCATGGCCTTGATCGCGCGGATTACCGAATAGAATTCAAGGTCTTCCTGCACCCTTGCCTTCCGGCGGATGCCGGCCGTATCAATCAGGATGAATTCCTTCTTAAACATATTGTACCGGGTATGGATGGTATCCCGGGTAGTGCCCGCCACGTCACTAACGATCGTTCGCTCTGAACCGAGTAACGCATTTAATAGGGACGACTTCCCCA
>JALOMP010000136.1 GCA_025455365.1 Chitinophagaceae bacterium
GCCGATGAAATCCGGTTGTAGATGGTGGATGGTTTATAATGTTTATCGTCAAGGTCCAGTTCGTTGATGACGGTCTTCACCACGCTTTTGGCATCGTCCGTATCATAGATGGTAAAATTAGAGGGGTACCCGAGTCTTTGCGCCTCACTGCGCAGGATACGGGCGAATACGGAGTGGAAGGTGCCGATATAGAGATTTCTTGCATCGTGGTTGCCCAGGATATGTTCCACCCTTTCCTTCATTTCCTTCGCCGCCTTGTTGGTGAAAGTGAGTGCAAGGATGCGAAAAGCGTCCACTCCCTGCGCCATCAGGTGAGCGATCCGGGTGGTAAGCACTTTGGTTTTTCCGCTGCCGGCACCCGCAATAATCATCAGCGGCCCCTCCGTATGCAGTACAGCTTCCCGCTGCCGGTCGTTCAATCCCTTCAGGTAATCTTGCATGGGTGCAAGGTACAATTTATGGGTCGGATGCCCGGAGGTCTGGATAAGTTTTGAAACGCCAAACGGGAATGGAGGCCGGCAAGTTTTGGGAGAATTTCTTATCTTTTATGGCCGCTAGAGAACATCAAACAACCCATATGACCGCTGCCGCGAAATCCGTGTATTATTTCGGACTCTATCTATATGTGGTTGGGGCCACGCTGGCCTTTATTCCCAACCTACTCCTTGGAATGCTGGGCATACCCCAAACCAATGAAGTTTGGATCCGCATACTCGGTGTGATCGTCGGGCTTCTGGGGTTTTACTATCACCGGAGCGGCGCCACAAATAATTCCTCTTTTATCCGGCTGACAGTACCTGCCCGGGTGGTGGCCTTCCTGTCGTTTGTCGTCTTTGTTGTATTGAAAATGGCCAGCCCGGTGCTCATCGGGTTTGGGGTGATAGACCTGGTAGCCGCCATCTGGACATTCCAGGCCCTGAAAAAATAGCCCGTACCGCCTGACGAAAGCTGTCCTGACACGCAACCCTGTTATAGCCTTACCCATTGAAAAGGCATCTGTGATGTCAGAAGTCTTTCACTCCTTTCAAAACAACCAACATGAACACAAAAACCATTGTCGGCGGAATCCTCGCTGGTATTGTCAGTTTTTTATTGGGATGGCTTGTCTTTGGCATCCTGCTGATGGATTATTATACCGGGAATATGAAGAACTATGAAGGGCTGATGAAGTCCAGCCCGGAGATATGGGCGATTGCAGTCTCAAACCTATGTTTTGGGATGCTGCTGGCTTTTGTTTTTCAACTGGGGGGCATTAAGACAGCTTCGAGGGGATTTGTCACGGCTATGGTAATTTCCCTGCTTACGTCCGTAAGCTTGAATCTGTACATGTATGCACAATTCAACTTATATGCCGGCTCTTTACTGGTTACGGATGTGCTGGTTAATGCTATATTTGGGGGTATCGTAGGGGCATTTCTCGGGTGGTGGCTTGGGCGTAAAGCAAGCGGGACCGGTACATGAGGATTGCCGTTCCCCTATTTCCCGGCAGAAGAGACAACCTGTTACTTACCTGCGATTTTCATGCGATGAAGGAATCGTTTCGTCGCATGATTTCGCCGGTTCATCTCAGAACTTCCGGCCGGGGGTGCAATGAGGCCGTAAACCCGGTACCTTGCACCCATGGCAAAGTCCTTTTGGCAAAAAAAGTGGTTAATGGTGGTCCTGCACCTGGTCACCTGGACCATCATGTTTTCCTTGCCGCACCTGCTGAAGGCGGACCGGACTGCCAATGACCGCGAGGTTTTTGATCGGCACAAGGATGCTTTCATTGCCTTGTTCATCATCATCAACGTGTTGTGGATAGGACTGTTCTACCTCAACGCTTACGTACTCATTCCGCAGTTTATCTACAGGCGTAAAGTGTTAATGTACATCGTGGCGCTAATGGGATATATTGGCTTTATGCTGGTGGTTGATGTCTCTTTTTTCATGTTGTTCATCCCAGACGCCAGTTTCAGCGTATATAATTTCTTCGTCTTCAATTTTTTCCCGCTCCTTTTTATCCTGCTGGGCAGTACGGCTTACCGCCTGATCATCGACCGAATTGAATCGAGGCAGCGGGCGAAGGACCGCATCGCGGAAAACCTGAAAACAGAATTATCGCTGTTGCGTTCGCAGGTCAGCCCGCATTTCATGTTCAATGTCCTGAACAATATGGTGGCGCTGGCGCGGAAAAAATCAGACCTGCTGGAACCTTCCCTGATCAAGCTTTCCCAATTGCTGCGCTACATGCTCTATGAGACGCACGAAAAAGTATCGCTGCACAGGGAAGTGGAGTACCTGCAAAGCTATATCGACCTTCAACAGCAGCGTTTCGGGAAGGCCGTGGATATCAACACGGAATTCGATATCGGTTCGGACAATCATTCCATCGAACCCATGCTGCTGATCCCTTTCGTGGAAAACGCGTTTAAGCATGGCGCGGTGATGATCCAGGATCCCATGATAGAGATCCGGCTGAAGGTTAGGGGAAAGCGCCTCGATTTTTCCGTCCGTAATAAATACCGGCCGGAGGGGGAAGAAGTAAAGGATGAAGCCTCGGGCATTGGGCTGGTTAACGTTGAGCGGCGACTCAAACTGCTCTACCCGGGGAAACATGCGCTGAAAATCAGTAAAGAACATCCCTGGTTCGAAGTACAACTCAACATTGATCTCGAATGAGGATTTCACCGTGGTGAATGTTGTCCTGGTTTGGTTTTTTGAGAACTAGACGCGAGCCTGCTTTGACGTATCATTGCATTACTATTGTATATGAAAATCCGCTGCATAGCCATTGATGATGAGCCCCTGGCCCTCGAGTTGCTGGAAGACAGTATCCGGCAGGTTCCCTACCTCGAGTTGATGGCCGGCTTCAACCGCAGCATGGAGGCGTTGCAGTACCTGCAGCAGCATGAGATCGACCTCGTGTTCCTGGATATCCAGATGCCCGGCCTGACGGGCCTCCAGTTCATACAGAGCCTTTCCCGGAAGCCGATGTTCATCCTGGTAACAGCATACGAAAAATTTGCCCTGGAAGGATTTAACCTGGACGTGGTGGATTACCTGGTGAAGCCGGTGTCGATGGACCGTTTCGTGAAAGCCTGTAATAAGGCGATGGAGCTGCACCGGTTGAAACTGGCTGGCAGTCCCGGTGGACAGGCTTCGCCTCCCCAGGAGCAGTCGTATTTTTTTGTGCCGGCAGATTACAAAATGGTGAAAGTAGAATGGGCCGACGTCCTCTACATTGAAGGGTTGAAGGATTACCTTAAAATCCACCTCCGCAGCCAGAAATCGCCCCTGGTGACCCGCATGAGCATGAAATCCATGGAGGAACAGTTCCCGCCGGCGGATTTCCTGCGGATCCATAAATCGTATATCGTATCCAAGAAAGCCATTACCGCGGTCAAAAAGAGCAGCGTATTCATAGATACACTGGAATTGCCCATTGGCGACCTGTACAAGCAGGAGGTGATGGGTTTTGTCCGGACCGATCTTTCCTGATTACCCGGTTCGTCGCAACATTTGCCCTGTTGATCTCAATCCCCGAAAAAGACACCCTGGCCGGTCTAGTTTTGTGTCATGAGGCGATGCCTCAGCAAAACATCAGACCATGAAGCAATTTTTATTATCCTTTGCCATTCTTTTCGGAACGCTCGCATCGGTTGCCCAGGGAACAACCAGCACGCCCCCTGCAACCAAGCAGGCAGGTAGGGCGATGCCTGCTCCACCCGCCATTGGTACGGTTGCCGGTAAGCTGCTGGACAGTGCCGGAAAATCCATTTCCGGGGCATCCGTGGTGGTCACCGGGATGAAGATGGATACCACAACCGGGAAATTCAGGCAGGTATTGCTGAAAGCGGGAACAACCCGTTCAAACGGTTCCTTCAAACTGGAAGAACTGCCGATCGCGGGTCCGCTGACCCTGAAAATTACTGCCATGGGATACAAACCGGTGGAAAAGCAATTCAGCATCCTGGAGATGCCGGCTGGCGGCGCACCTGGTGGTATGCCTAAGCCCGGTTCGGGAAATTTACCGTCCCAGGGCGGAGTCATGCCGGACACGGACAAGGATCTGGGCAAACTGGTCATGCAGGTGGAGGAGAAGGAACTGCAGAATATCGTGATTACCGCCAGCAAGCCCGGTTTGAAAATGGATATCGATAAGAAGGTATTCAGCGTGGAGAAAAATATTGTCAGCGCGGGTGGTACGGCGGTGGATGTGATGAAGAATGTTCCTTCGCTCAATGTGGATATCGATGGCAATGTGACCCTTCGGAATGCCACGCCGCAGGTTTATGTGGATGGCCGGCCTTCTACCCTGACCCTCGACCAGATCCCGGCCGACGCCATCGAATCCGTGGAAGTGATCACCAACCCCTCGGCCAAATATGATGCTTCCGGCGGCAATGCGGGCATCCTGAATATCATCCTCAAAAAGAATAAGAAATCGGGCTACAACGGAAACCTCAGCCTGGGGGTGGACAAGCGCGGCGGCATCAATGCCGGTGCCGGTATCAATGTCCGCCAGGGAAAGTTCAATTTCTCGGCCAATGGATTCATGAACCAGATGAAGAACCAGAACACCGGCGAGACCCATTTTACGGACCTGCTCAGCAACCCGAACCTCCTGGTGGACCAGGTTAGCCAGGGTAAGAATGCCGGCGGGTTCACCTTTGGAAAATTCGGTGTTGATTTTTTCGCCACGGACCGGACCACTTTTTCCGTGGGCATCATCAAAGTGCGCGGCAGCATGAAACCAACGGAGACACTGTATTCAGACAGCCTGTACAGCAATGGAGACTATATTAGCTACAGCGAACGTAACACCAGCACGGAGCGGGTATTCAATGCCACGGGAATCACGGCAGGCTTCAAGTATCTCTTCCCCCGCAAAGGAGAAGAATTAACGGCAGACGTGAACATATTCGATGGCAAGATGGAATCCGATGCATTATATACCACGCAAGTGTATTCCCAGAAGGGCGGAACCATGGATGAGGAAATCCGCCAGCAGATCCAGGGCACAGGCGGAAACCGTTTCGTCACATTGCAGTCCGACTATGTGCTTCCCCTCTTCGGCAACGGTAAACTGGAAGCAGGCGTGCGCGCCCAGTTGCGTACCATGTCCAGCGTGCAGGGTAACTATTTCTATGATCCCTCATCCGGCGAATACGTACAGGTGCCCGGCGCTACGGTCAACTATAAGAACAAGGACAATGTATATGCCGCATACCTGAGTTATGGCGGTTCGGTTGGAAATTTCGGGTACAAGGCGGGACTTCGTGCGGAACGATCCGATTACGATGCTGAATTGATCGATACCAAGCAGACTTTCAGCAATGACTATCCCATCAGCCTTTTCCCTTCGGTTTTCCTCAGCCAGAAACTGAAGAACAAGCAGGAGTTGCAACTCAGCTACACCCGCCGGATCAACAGGCCTTTCTTCCTGCAGCTCATGCCCTTCGTGGATTCCTCCAACCAGCTGAACTGGACCATGGGTAACCCGGCCTTGAAACCGGAATTCACCAGCTCGATCGAAGCGGCGTACAGCAAGGCTTTCAAAGGAAACCACAGTATCCTTGCCTCGGTGTATTACAAGCAGACGGACAACCTGATTACAACGGTACTGGATACGGTGAGCACGGGCAACGGCACCACACACCCGGTTACCACTTATATCAATGCCGAATCCAGTTATATGGCGGGCTTCGAGTTCACATCCCAGAACCAGGCCACCAAGTGGCTTGATATCAATACGAATGTGAATGTGTACAATTCGAAGATCAACGCGGACAACAGCGGGGTATCCAATGAAGCCATGTGGAGTTGGTTCGCCAAGTTCAATGCCAATTTCAAGCTGCCCAAACAGTTTACCGTGCAGCTTTCCGGCACCTACCAGTCGAAGACCAACACGCCGGTCAACAATTTCGGTGGTGGCGGCCCCGGCGGCCCCCCGATGGGAGGTGGCAGCAAGACAACCGCCCAGGGCTATATCGGCGAGAACTACGGGGTTGACCTGGCCGTAAAGAAATCTTTCCTGAAAGACAACGCCGCGTCCGTAACCCTGTCCGTGAGCGATATTTTCAGCACCCGCGTCAACTACCAGTACACGAGCAGTTCCCTGTACCTGCAGGAATCATACCGCTGGCCGGACAGCCCCATGTTCCGCCTGACATTCGGTTACCGTTTTGGCAAGATGGACATGAGCCTGTTCAAGCGCAAGAATATGAAGGGCGAGTCTGAAGGCATGCAGGGCGCCATGCAAATGCAATAGGTACAATTAGAGTTGGTACCGCCGGGGCCCTCAGGAGGGGTCCCGGTTTTTTATTTATATTCAGGGTATGAAGAAAGGCACCCTCTTTTTTGTGTGGCTCCTGTTGCATCAAACGCTATGGGCTCAAGTTCCCCGGGTCGTGTCCGGGAAGCTGCAACGGATGGAGAATTTCCCTTCTTCTAATGTCAGTCCCAGACATGTAGATATCTGGCTGCCTGCAGGGTACGATGGCCAGAAAAAATTTGAGGTGCTGTACATGCACGACGGGCAGATGCTATATGATTCCAACGCCACCTGGAACAAGCAGGCTTGGGAGGTGGATGATGTTGTGACCCGTTTGAATCAAGAGAAAAAGATTCGTGATTTTATTGTCGTGGGTGTGTGGAATTCCGGACCAGGGAGGCATGCAGATTATTTCCCGCAGAAACCTTTTGAATCTTTACCCCGGGCGGTGCAGGATAGTCTCTATAGTTCGATGCGAGGTAGCGGGACGTCTGTATTCCAGGGCCGGCAAGTGAATTCGGATGGCTATTTGAAATTCCTCGTATCAGAGCTGAAACCGTATATCGACAGAAATTTTTCCGTTTACACGGATCAGGCCCACACATTTATCGCCGGCAGCAGCATGGGCGGGCTGATTTCCATGTATGCCATCTGTGAATACCCGGAAGTCTTCGGCGGCGCAGCCTGCCTGTCCACGCACTGGCCGGGGATTTTTACGATGGAGAACAATCCTATACCCGACGCCTTTTTCCGGTATATGGCATCCACCCTGCCGGATCCACGGACGCATAAGATTTATTTCGATTACGGTACGGCAACGCTCGACGCGATGTATCCTCCCCTGCAGGGAAAGGCGGATTCGGTCATGCGGACGCGCGGCTTTGGAGAAGGGTCCTGGATGACCCGTTCTTTCCCGGGAGCATCGCATAGCGAGCAGGCATGGAGCGACAGACTGGATGTTCCCCTGATGTTTCTGTTTGCGCGTCGATAGACTTTTAAGATAATACTGATAGTTCACGCATGTATAGAATATCCATCTTCCTGATTGGCTGCCTGTTGTCTGGTATTTCACCGGGCGCATGCCAGCCTGGTGTTTCCGCGGCCAAAGCGGATACGCAGGTTGTAAGGAACTTGCTTGAACAGGGCCAGCGCTATTATTTTTCGCAGCCTGATTCCTCGCTTTTTTATTCCTTGCAGGCACTGGACCTGGCGCGTG
>JALOMP010000137.1 GCA_025455365.1 Chitinophagaceae bacterium
TGACCGGCTTTGGCCGAACTGGCATCTGGCGCAAGCGCCAGAATTTGATCTACCGTCCAGTTTGCGGACATCAATAATCGTGCGGATCTTGTCGTCCTGCGGCAACTGTATCAGGTTCTGGATCGCCCTTCCCTTGCCCTGCTTCTCCCCTTCCGGAATCTGGTACACTTTCATCCAGTAGCAACGCCCTTTCTCCGTAAAGAACAGCAGGGAGTGATGGGTGGACGCCACGAACAGGTGTTCGATCCAGTCTTCTTCCCGGGTGCGTCCGCCGATGGAACCGCGTCCGCCGCGTTTCTGCGATTTGAATTCATCCGCGGACGTACGCTTGATATAACCAAGGTGTGATACGGTGATGACCACATCTTCTTCCTTGATGAGATCGATCATGTTCACTTCGTCATCCAGGTAGGTTATTTCCGTGCGACGGGCATCGCCAAATTTATCCTTCACTTCCTTTAATTCCGTCTTGATGAGCTCGAAGCGCATGCCTTCGTCGGACAACAGGAGTTTCAGATGGGTGATGGTTTTCATCACCTGGTCGTATTCCTCCTTGATTTTTTCCCGCTCCATACCGGTCAGGCGCTGGAGCCTGAGTTCGAGGACGGCTTTGGCCTGTATTTCTGACATGCCGAACTGCGTCATCAATCCGTTCCTGGCTTCTTCCGGGTTGGCGGATTCGCGGATCAGTTTGATCACTTCATCCAGATGGTCGAGGGCAATCAGGTATCCTTCCAGGATATGGGCTTTCTTCTCGGCTTCCTTAAGTTCGTACTTGGCGCGCCGAACCACCACCTCATGGCGGAAGTCTACAAATTCATGGATAAGGTCTTTCAGGTTGAGTGTGCGGGGCCGCCCGCGGACCAGGGCCACGTTATTGATGCCGTATGAGGTCTGGAGGTCCGTGAATTTATATAACTGGTTGATAATCACGCTGGAAACGCCATCCCTGCGGAGGTCTATGACGATCCGTGTGCCTTCCTTGTCGTTGGATTCGTTGTTGACATGGGCGATGCCCTCTATGACTTTTTCGTTCACCAGTTGTCCGATCCGGGCGGTGAGCACGTCCCGACTGACCTGGTAGGGAACTTCGGTAATGATCACCTGTTCCCGGCCGCTGGGTTTAGTATCTACGTGGACCTTTCCGCGGAGGACCACCCTGCCGCGACCTGTATGCATGGCTGTTTTGATGCCTTCCATACCGTAGATAATGCCGCCACCGGGAAAATCCGGTGCCTTGACATGCGTCATCAGCTCGTCTATGCTGATCTCGCGATTGTCGATAAAGGCGATACAGCCGTCCACCACTTCCGTGAGGTTATGGGGAAGCATATTGGTAGCCATACCTACGGCGATGCCGCTGCTGCCGTTTACCAGCAGGTGCGGGATACGGGTAGGTAGTACCGTAGGCTCCTGGAGGGAATCGTCGAAGTTGTTCTGAAAATCAACCGTTTCCTTGTCGATATCTTCCAGCATATAGGCCGCGATGCGCTGCATGCGCGCTTCCGTATATCGCATGGCCGCTGGGCCTTCCCCGTCTGGTGAGCCGAAATTTCCCTGCTTGTCCACCGTGGGATAGCGCATGTTCCACTCCTGGGCCATGCGGACGAGGGTATCATACACGGCCGTGTCTCCATGCGGATGATATTTACCCAGCACCTCGCCCACGATCCTGGCGCATTTACGGGTTGGTTTGTTATAATCCAGCCCCAGCCCGTTCATGGCATAGAGAATACGTCGATGTACCGGTTTGAGTCCGTCGCGGATATCCGGCAGCGCCCTTCCCACGATGACACTCATGGAGTAGTCGATGTAGGAGGACTTCATTTGCTCCTCGATGTTCACGGGTATGATCCTGTCGTTATCCTTTGTTTGTTCCGGTTGGATGGGTTCGTCCATAACTGTTTTTCCTCGTTGGGTAGTGATTTTTTGAAGTCTGCAAATGTACCTGAAAATGAGCGGAAAACCTGCGAAATATGCCCTTCCCGGAAGGGTGTATTTATCCACGGATGTGGATTGGGAAGCCCTGTAAAATCTGGTAAAAGGGGCTTAAAAATGGCGTCGCATGCAAGGCTTTCCGGAAACTTTGTATTACATTTATGGCACGGACGATTTGTATGAAAACCTACCTGCTGTTACGAAACAACAAGCAAACAGGCCCTCATACCCTTGACGAACTCCTTTCAATGGTTCTTCGCTCCCAGGACCTTATCTGGATAGAGGGACATAGCGCTTCCTGGCGTTACCCGGCGGAGTTGGATGAATTTAAGGGATATGTAGCGGCACCTGTTTTGGAAGCACCGCTTGATCTTGGCTTTACCCAGGTCCAGAATGCGGTGGTGCATGCACATGGCCCTATGGCAATGTCTATGGAAGCACTGCCCGAGGAAGAACCGGTTGAGTTGCCCACCTTGTCTGTTTTTATGCGCCAGCCAGGCGATCGGCCCGAGGCCAACAGGTCCCGGATTGTAGCCTCCCCCGATAGTTTCCAGGAAATTCCTTCCGCGGTTTTCCAAACCTTGGCAGGCCTGGGTGAATCCGAAGAGGAAATGCCTACGATGGCCTGGCAGGCTTCCCCTGGTGTAGCAGAAAAAGGGGAACCGTCCAGGTCAGTACGGGCACAAGTTGCATCGATGGAGAAACCAAACTTACCAGATTCGCCAACCCCTGCCCTGTCCAAAATCAGGGTCACGTTGCCTGCCGCCTTGCGCGACAATACAACGGTGGTGATCCGGCGTAAGGACCAGTTGGCCGTTGTACCCCCTCCACCCAAACCTGTTGTGCGCAGACCCGTTTTGGAGTTCATGGTTGATCCGGCTGAACCGATCGAGCATCCGAACGGAGTATCCGATGTATTGCCCGGGACAACCGAAATTCCCTCGATTCCGATTATACGGGAGAAAGTCTCCGAAGTGGTTCATACACCCGAGGTTGTTCATACATTCGAAACGGAACAAACATCCGAGGCGGTTCATACTCCCAAAGTGGTTCATACATACGAAACAGTTCGCGAACCTGAAACTATTTCGCAGACTTCCCCAGAGGTTGCTGAGATTCAGATACCCCAGATGCCGGAATTACCGTTAGCATCGGAGCAGGAGGAAGAAACAACACTGGCATTTGTAAAGCAAGCTGTGCCGGCGCCCCCGGAATCCACGCTGCAGGTAAATATCGTTACCATACAGAAAGTGGCCCTGGCGGCGGCCATCGTGTCGCTGATTGCTGTAGCCGTTCTTATAGCCAATTCTATCTTCAACCCGGAAGCCTACAACTACCAAAACCAGCGTCAGCAAGCTACACCCACAGAAATCCACAGCCAGCCACAAGTTGAAAAAAACCTGCCGGAGGCAAGCGCCAGCCAACAGGATCAGGAGCAAAGCGCTGATCCCAACCAGCCGTCGTCAGGCCAGGCTCAACAGTCGGCAAATGCCGATGACTCCGGTGTGGTTCCGGTTGTCAGACACGACAAATAAGCAAACATACTTCGGAAAAATACCGTGTAGAAAGGTGGATTTTCATGACAGGCGATTCCCCAGCCTTCCGTTATTTGAGTACCTTCATCCCGAAACCCATCCTGTATGAAAAGAATCCTGGTGCTGGGCGCGGGCAAATCCTCCACATCCCTGATTGAATACCTCATTCGTGAATCCGGCCACCAGGACTGGCATGTACATGTGGCCGATATGGACCCGGGACTGGCATCCCGCAAAGCCGGTGGGCACAGCCGGGCGAGCGCACATGGCATTTCCGGTGTGGATGATCCGCAAACAAGCAACCTGATCAGCCAATGTGACCTGGTGATTTCCATGCTCCCTCCACCGCTTCATCCGAAGGTTGCCGCTCAATGCCTGTCTGCGGGGAAGCATTTTCTAAACGCCTCCTACATGGTACCTGATATCCAGGCGATGGACAGCGAGGCAAAGCAGAAAGGACTGGTGTTTCTTTGTGAAATGGGACTGGATCCTGGAATTGATCATATGAGTGCGATGGCGCTCATGGACGGGATCCGGCGTGAAGGCGGCAAGATAGATTCCTTTCGTTCCCATTGCGGCGGACTCGTAGCGCCGGAAAGCGATAACAATCCCTGGCATTACAAGATCAGCTGGAACCCACGCAATATTGTGATGGCCGGAAAAGACGGTGCCCATTACCGTGAGAACGGGCTGGACGTGCATCTTCCATATGAAAAATTGTTTGATCCTGAGAGAAAGGTGACAGTTCCCGGACTGGGCGACCTTGCCTGGTATCCCAACCGTGATTCCCTCTCCTATCTTTCCACCTACGGATTGGAAGACATTCCAACCTTTGTACGTACCACACTCCGTCACCCGGATTTCTGTTTCGGATGGAAAAACATCATCGACCTGAAATTAACGGATGAATCCGTGTCTTACGATACCGATGGAATGAACCTGTCTTCCTTCTTCCAGATTCATTTCGACCGGTTTGGTTTTTCGGAGTGGCTGCAGCAAACGCTGTCCGCAAGGTTTGACAACACCAAAGCCTACCTGGAAGATCTTATTCACCTGATGGAACAACAACAGGATGTAAGTCATGCCGATGAATTCCTTGCCGTTGACCGGAAAGGCCGTTTGCAGGAGTCATCCATTGACCGAGAGAAAAACGAGGCGGCCAGCGGTATGGCCATACAGATGCATGAAGCGAACCTGGCCCTGGGCCAGCTCTTTTACCTTGGACTTGATTCACCGGAAATGATCAACCAGGGCAAGCGCACGGCCGTGGAGATACTGCAATGGGTCCTCGAACGAAAACTGGCCTTGCAGCCGGGGGATAAAGACATGATTGTCATGTTACATGAAATAGGGTACCACCAGGAGGGACGCAGGAACATGATTAAAAGCCACCTCGTGGTTAAGGGTACCGATCCGGTGCATACCGCCATGGCGAAAACGGTCGGGCTTCCTTTGGGAATCGCTGCATCCCTGGCATTGCAGGGAAAAATCAGGCCAGGCGTGCAAATACCCGTACACCGCGATATTTATGAGTTAGTATTGCCGGCACTGGAATCGGAAGGTATCCGGTTTGTTCACGACCATGCATGATTTCCTTACAGGAGTGCTTTCAGCAACTCTTTAATCCCTTCCGTCGCGGGCATTTGAATTTCGTGTATGCCGGCACGTGCTTGTATGGAAGGGATTTTCCGGTCAATCAGCCAGACCGGCACATTCGGGGGAACGGCATGGATCAGACCTGCCGCCGGGTACACCACCAGGGAGGTGCCAATCACGAGAAAGATATCAGCGTTTGAGACCTCCATGGCAGCCATTTGAATCATGGGAACCGGCTCCTCGAACCATACGATGTCCGGCCGCAATTGTGCACCGTCAGGAGCCAGGTCGCCCAGTTTCATATCGCCCCTGATGTCAAACCGAAGGGATGGATCCGCATCGCTGCGCATGCGAAAGATTTCCCCGTGGAGGTGGAGTACCTGCGTACTGCCGGCGCGTTCGTGGAGGTCGTCAATGTTCTGGGTGATGATGCTTACTTCGTATTTGCGCTCCAGTTCCACGAGGCCGTAGTGCGCGGCATTGGGTGACGCGGCAGCAACATTCCTTCTTCTCTCGTTATAAAAATCCAGGACCACTTGAGGCGATCGTTTCCAGGCCCCGGGTGTAGCTACATCTTCAATGGCGTAGCCTTCCCAAAGCCCGTCACTATCGCGAAAGGTCCTTAAACCGCTTTCAGCACTGATGCCTGCCCCGGATAGAACGACGAGTTTGGGTTTGGTCATGGGTGTATGTGGCGATTTATGTCAGGGTGATTTTGCAGTATCAATTGCGGCCCCCGGTCAGCCCTGGTTCTTTTCACCTGCCATGTCCAATACCTTCTTCCATTCCTCGTCCGTAACCGGTTGCACGGAAAGCCGACCCAGGCGGATCAGGGCCATTTGGGCGAGGGAGGGTTCCGCCTTTACCTGGGCCAGGGTGACCGGCTTTTTCAAGGTTCGGACCGGTGCTACATCCACGGCCAGCCAGGCTTCTTCCGTGGTTGTGGGATCCTGGTACGCTTCCCCCACAATCCTGGCAATGCCTACGATCGCCGTGCCTTCATTACTGTGGTAAAAAAAGGCCAGGTCGCCCTTTTTCATTGCGCGAAGGTTGTTCCTCGCAGCATAGTTGCGAACCCCTTCCCAACATGTCTTTTTATCCTTCAGCAATTGTTCCCAGGGGTATTTGAAAGGTTCGGATTTAAGCAGCCAGTATGCCATGATTCAAGCGTGGATTATCGGGTTGCGAATGAGCGAACAAAATTAAAGCAACGTGATGTACGGGCAACAATCATTTGACTGTTCATCGCCTAATCCCCCCAGCCAGTGGCGAGTACGTCCGCCAGGTGCATGCATTTTATGCCGAGTCCTTTGTGCGCCATGACGCCGGAAATATGCATCAGGCAACTCATGTCTGTGGAAACCAGGTAATCGGCGCCGGTGTCAGCAGCGTTCTGTGCTTTCTGATCGCCCATGGCAACGGAAATAGGCTCGAATTTCACGGCAAATGTTCCGCCGAAGCCGCAACAGGTTTCCACGTCGTTCATTTCCACCAGTTCCAGTCCCTCCACCTCCGCCAGTAGTTGACGCGGTTCCGTTTTCAGCCCGCATTCGCGCAGGGCCGCGCAGGAGTCGTGGTAGGCAGCCCGGCCTTCCAGCCTGGCCCCGAAATTTTTTACTTTCAGGACATTAACCAGGAAATCACTGAGTTCAAAGACCTGCTGTTTGAGGTTTTTAACCTGCGCCTGGAAAGATGAATTGTCGAACATCCCCGGGTAATAATTCCGGATAAAGCCCGCGCAGGAGGCGCTGGGCGAAACAATGATATCACTGCTTGAAAAGTCCTTAAGGAATTTCGTGCAGACGGCTTTTGATTCATCCCGGTAACCTGCATTATAGGCCGGTTGCCCGCAACAGGTCTGGTTTGTATTATACCGAACCCTGCAACCCGCTTTTTCCAGCACCTTCACGGTATGGAAAGCCGTCTCGGGGTAGAGCTGGTCCATGAAGCAGGGTATGAAGAGTTGGACGGTCATGTTTGTTTATGGTTGTCGGTTGAAAGTGTAAAAGTTCTATAAGATAGAAAAGAAGCAGATACCACGGCTGTTTCCGTCAACTGTCAACCGTGAACTATAACTTGTTTTCCCTGATGTGCTGGGCGAGTTCATCCATATGTGCCATCATTTTCATCGCCGTATAAGCTGCCTCCTCCCCTTTGTGTCCGTGTTTTCCACCGATCCTCTCGCGGGCCTGCTGTTCATTGCTGACTGTCAGTACCCCGAAGATGGTTGGAATAGGCAGCAAAAGGTTCAGTTGCAGCACCCCGTCACTTACGATCCGGCAGACATACTCAAAATGCGGCGTGTCGCCCTGTATGACGCAGCCCAGGGCGATG
>JALOMP010000138.1 GCA_025455365.1 Chitinophagaceae bacterium
TACATCAAATGAACAAGATAATGTTCAGTATAGCCGTCGTTGGCTTTCCTGTTGCTTAGCCAGACCCTGGTCTACAAAATCCTGTCCTCTATCGAAGAGTTTGATCAGCAACATACCTGCCACGAAACCGCCGATGTGCGCGCCATAGGCTACGCCACCGCCCTCACTGCCAAGGCTGCCGGCCCCGCTGACAATTTGCAGGACGATCCAAATGCCCAATGCGACGATCGCCGGCACCGAAACCACGGTGCGGAGCATCAGGACTTTTATCTGCCGACGTGGGAACAGCAGCATGTAAGCGCCCATGACACCGGAGATCGCCCCGGATGCTCCCAGGCTGGGGATGTTCATACTGGCTGGACTGAAAGCCTGCGCCACGAACACATGGCTCAGGGAAGCCAGGATACCACAGAGGATGTAGAAAATAAGATACCGGGTGTGGCCCAGGCGATTCTCGATATTATCGCCATAAATCCACAGGAACAGCATATTGCCCAACAGGTGTCCCCATCCCCCGTGCATGAACATCGACGTGATGATAGTGCCCCAGACCGGTATCGGGGTGGGCTGAAGGCCCGGAATTTCAAACTGCTGGCCGGATGCGGGGTCCCGGACGATCTGCCCCTGGGTAATGATATCGGTGCCCGTCAGTATCTCTGCGGGCACGGTTGAAAACGCATACGTGAAGCCAAGGTTTCCACCCATTCCTTGCAGCAGGACAAAGACCAGGACATTTAGCGCGATAAATACATAATTGATAATGGGTGTTAGATGACGATCAGAATTATCGTCGCCGATTGGCATCATGGTGTAGCGTTTTAATAAATATAACGAAAATGCGTTTACGGCACTTCATGGCCGGTGGCCGCCCGCAGGAGCATGAACCATTCTTCCCGCGTCATTTTGATAGCCCTTGCCAGCATGGCGTCCCGGATTCGGTCTACCCGGGTTGTGCCAACCACCGGGATGATGCCGGCCGGGTGTTGCAGGAGCCAGGCGAGCAGGATCTGGTCGAAGCGCGCGCCATATTTTTCAGCCAGGATCTCTGACATGGCGTGTATTTTCCGACCCTGCTCGTCGTCTGCTTCCGCATGTATTTGACCACCGCCCAGCGGAGACCAGGATTGTGGCATGATGCCAAGTTGAGCGCTTTGGTCCAGGACCCCGTTATATAAAGCCTCGCTATGCCGCAGCGATATTTCCACCTGGTTGATTTCAACCGGGAATAATGCATGCAGCATGGACACCTGGGAAGGATTGAAATTGGAAACGCCAAAATGCCGCACTTTTCCAGCGTTCTTTAGTTGAGTGAATGCTTCTGCGATCTCGTGGGGATCCATCAACGGGTCCGGGCGATGGATCAGCAGGACATCCACATAATCCGTATGCAGGTTTTTCAGCGACCTTTCCGCTGACCGGATGATGTGTTCAGTGGAAGTATTGTAATGCTTGATCTTATGGTCAGGACGGTTTGGCGTGACCATGCATATGCCGCACTTGGTGATGAGTTGTATCTGGCTACGGAGGGAGGGTTCTTCCTTCAGGGCCTCCCCGAATGCGGCTTCTGTGGTGTAATGACCGTAAATATCGGCATGATCGAAGGTGGTCACTCCCAGGTCGATACAACGCCGGATCATATCAACATACTGGCTGGTGGAGAATCCGGCACCCCATTCTCCCCATTTCATGCAGCCGGCGATGATTGGAGAGAGTCGGGGAGAACCTGTGTTTGTTGGTGCCATAGCCGCCGAAAATAAAAAAAATCCCGGCATTGCCGGGATTTCATCCTGTTTATGGAAAAATTAATCAGTATTCGTTAAAACGATCCCTGCTGCCACCATTTCCGCGGTTGTAGCCGCCACCGCCACCTTTGTTGTAGCCGCCGCCACCACCTTTGTTGTAGCCGCCACCGCCGCCGCCAAAGCTGCGTTTCTTGAAACCACCGCCACCACCACCGGACTTATCCTGCGGGCGGGCTTCGTTGACGATTAGTTTACGGCCCTGTACATCGGACTCATTGAGGCTGGCAATTGCCTTGAGCGCTTCCTCATCATTTTCCATTTCCACAAAACCGAATCCTTTGCTTCGACCCGTTTCCCGGTCCATGATGATTTTAGCCGTTGTAACCTGGCCGAATTGGGAGAAAAGATTGAACAGATCCTCGTTCCCGAGGTTGAAATTCATGTTGCCAACGTAGATGTTCATGATAAAAAATTTACAAATAAAACGGTGAAACGATTAGCGACATGAATGCACTGAGAAGACTTTACGGACGGTCAGATCAGGACATAAGACAACTAACTGCGGATTCACTGAATTAAAGATAACTCTAAATATCAATACATATTGTCCGCCCGGATTACTTTTTTGCGAAAATGGCTTCCATCAGGCGGGCGTCCCTTTTGTACACATCATCGCGGAAATTGATGCGGCCTTCCCGGTCCACCCAGGCGGTAAAATATACGATACTTACGGGCAGTGGTTTTTGGACAGGGACGAATTTTTCCCGGCCGCTGTTCATCGCCGCGTCTATCTTGCCCGATGCCCATGAGGGATCGTTGCGGAGTAAATAATGAGCCAGCCGTCGGGCCTCGGCCACCCGGATACAACCGTGGCTGAAAGTGCGTTTGTTTTCCTGGAATAAGGATTTGGCCGGGGAATCGTGCAGGTAAATATTGTAGCTGTTGGGGAAAAGGAATTTTACGAGCCCGAGTGCATTCCCGGGCCCGGGCTTCTGCCGAACCTGTCCGTCGTTCCATTCCATATTGTGTCTTTCCAGGTAATCCGGGTTCTGCCGGATAGCGGGCAGGATTTCCTTCTTGAGTATCCCCGGGGGGACATTCCAGTACGGACTAAAGACGATGGTTTTCAAAGTGCCCTGGAAAATCGCCGTTTTATGTAATACTTCGCCCACTACTACATTGCAGTCCCAGGCCAGGCTGTCATTTTCAAATACCAGCAATTTGAACTGTGGGATGTTTACCACCAGGTAATCGCCCGCAGGGTTGGCATTGACCCAGCGGCATCTTTCCATGTTTACGATGATTTGCTGGATGCGCTTGGCCAGGGGCGTGTTCATTTCCCGTATCACTGCCGGCCCCACAATGCCGTCTTCCGAGAGGCCATAGCGATACTGGAAACGCTTTACGGCCGCTGTCAGCGATGCGTCAAAAACCCTGCTATGGTTATCCTCGGGCAGGTCCCTGGAGAGGAATAGTTTTTTCCGGATCTGGGCGATGACCTCGCCGGAATCACCGGCCTGGTATTTGTTCCTGGCTGCCCGGATCGTCAGCCAGGTCCCATTTTTTTCAATTTCCCGGAATCGATTCAGGTAGCCCCGAAGCAGCGCGTACTGCCTGAATACAGGCTCCTGTATTTTTTCACCGGCCTTTGTGCTGCGCAACATTGAATCGAGCAGAACGTCGTAGTCGATTTTCTTGCGCGGCAACATCCATTCCATTTTCCTGGATTGTGATTCCGGGATGCCTGCCCAAACCTTATTGGCATAGTAAAAGTATTGAGCCGTCTGCATGATTTCAAGGGATGGATTCGGTTGCCCCTTAACGGTAGTATTTCCGGCATCCATCATTCCCTGGTAGGCAAGCAGGTAAGGAGGTTTTGCAAGGACGCCTTCCGATTCCAGGTGGATGAGTTTATTGAAGAGGTCGCCCGACTGCTCGATCAGGCCGGCCTCGTCGAACCAGGCAAAAGCGTAATTACGCCGGCGATAAAATTCCCGGATATCAGCCTGGTAGACGGACAAGGAATCGTATGTCCTGAGAAATTTTTCAATCTCCATGCTGTCGAACCGTAGGGTTTTCTGGGCACTGAAATTGCCCCGCAGGGATGGATCTTCGGTGATGCCCTGCCTGGCAGGCAGTGTATCCTGCAATGCCGGGAGGCCATTGGATGAAGCGCCGTTACAGGCATACAGGGCGGCGAAGAAGCATAGGGTAGCCGGGATAAGCGGTTGCATGTCCAAAGGGTTGTCCCCGAAATTAAAAAACCTCCCGGATTGGGAGGTTTTTTGATTTAGTGCATGATTTCTTACTCGGCTACCACTTCCAGTTCCATTTCGGTTTCGTTACCGTTGCCGAAATCAACTTTGGCTTTATAGGTGCCCAGCTCTTTTACGTCGTCCAGCAGTTGGATGCGACGGCGGTCTACTTCGTAGCCTTTCTGCTCGCGGATCGCGCGGGCTACCTGGACGGTGGTTACACTACCGAAGATCTTGCCAGAGGTACCCGTTTTGGCGCCGATCTTCACCGGACCTTCCTTGAGTACATCAATGACCTTATTGATCTCGGCCAGCATCTTTGCTTCCTTCTTCCGAATCTGCTTCAGCCTTTCTTCCAGCTGTTTCAGATTTGAAGGGGAGGCTTCGACGGCGAATTTCTGGGGGATGAGGTAGTTGCGTGCGTACCCGTTTTTCACGGTTACCACTTCGTTTGACCCGCCCAGGTTATTGACATCTTGAATTAAAATGACTTGCATCTTGTTCCTTTTTTACGTTTGTCCAACGTCCAACCCCGGGATTCCATACGGTGCACCAGGACTGTCTCCGCCGCAGGCGGATTAGGTTGGGAATGATTATTTCAGAAGATCCGTGAGGTACGGCAGGATGGCCATTTGGCGCGCCCGCTTGATCGCCTCAGACACCTTGCGCTGGTATTTCAGCGAGTTGCCCGTGATGCGGCGGGGGAGCATTTTGCCCTGCTCGTTCAGGAATTTCTTCAGGAATTCCGCGTCCTTGTAGTCGATATACCGGATACCGTATTTCTTGAAGCGACAGAATTTCTTCCGGGGCTTCTCCGTTTTGATCGCGGTCAGGTATTTGATTTCATTCGCTTTTGCCATGACTTATGCCTCCACTGCTTTGTCAACACCTGTTGAAACGCCACTTCTCTTTTTAACGTTATACTCGACGGCGAACTTATCGAGTTTGATAACGATCTGACGAAGAACCTGTTCGTCACGCAGCAGCTGAATCTTCAGCTTTTCGTTAATGTCGGATGGCGCACTGTACTCCAGGACCCAGTAAATTCCCGTGGTCTTCTTCTGGATGGGATACGCCAGTGATTTCAACCCCCAGGGATTGCTGTGCACGACTGACCCGCCGTTAGACGTAATCAGGTCCATGTACTTTTTCTGAGCGGCTTTGAATTCATCATCGCTCAGGACAGGGGTAAAAATCACCATCATTTCGTAATTCTGCATGTTTCCCTGAATTTGGTGATTAATAAAATGGGACGCAAAGGTAAGCTTCCGGGCCCGGACTGCAAGCCATTTTCCCGGAAATTTTCAGGGCCGTTCCTGCACTGACTGCCACTAAGGCAGTTGGATGCTCACTGGCACCCCTTTTGAACCGCTTTGGTTCCCCCAAAAACCATCAGAATTATGCAAAAAGGACAGATCAGGGTACATACCGAGAACATTTTCCCCATCATCAAAAAGTTCCTCTACAGCGACCATGAAATCTTCCTTAGGGAGTTGATTTCCAATGCAATAGATGCCACCCGGAAAATCCAGGCATATGCATCCGCCGGGGAAGCGACGGGAGACCTGGGCGAACTGCGGATCGATGTGACGGTTGACAAGGATGCCAGGACCATTACCATCGCCGACCGTGGCGTGGGCATGACCGGGGAAGAGGTTGACAAATACATCAACCAGGTGGCATTCTCCAGCGCCGAAGAGTTCCTGGAAAAATATAAAGGACAATCGGAGGCCAATATCATCGGCCATTTCGGCCTTGGGTTCTACAGTGCGTTTATGGTGAGCGACAGGGTTGAGATTTTCACAAAATCATATAAGGCGGGCAGCCAGGCCGTTCGATGGGAATGCGACGGCAGCCCGGATTATGTAATCGAGGAAGCCGGTAAGGAAGACCGGGGAACCAATATCGTACTGCATGTAAATGCCGACATCGAGGAATTCCTGGACCCCGGACGCATCCGATCCATCCTGGATAAATTCTGCCGTTTCCTGCCCGTAGCGATCTATTTCGAAAATGAACAGGTCAATAACACCCAGCCGCTGTGGGTTAAAAAGCCTGCTGAGCTGACCACCCAGGACTACCAGGAATTTTATAAGGAACTCTATCCTTACAATGAGATGCCCCTTTTCTGGATTCACCTGAATGTGGACTATCCGTTCAACCTCACGGGTATTTTATACTTTCCGAAAATCAGGCAGAGCTACGAAATCCAGAAGGATAAAATTCAACTCTACAGCAACCAGGTTTTTGTAACGGACGAAGTGAAAGATATCGTTCCTGAATTCCTGATGTTGCTCCACGGGGTGATTGATTCACCGGATATCCCGCTGAATGTGAGCAGGAGCTACCTGCAGGGCGATCCGAATGTACGCAAGATCAACAGCCATATCACCCGGAAAGTAGCCGATAAACTCGAGGAAATTTTCAACCAGGACCGCAAGGCCTTCGAGGAGAAATGGGAAAGCCTGGGTTTATTTGTGAAATATGGAATGCTGACGGACGACAAGTTCCGGGAGAAGGCAGACCGTTTTCATATAATGCAGGATGCCAGGAAAGATGAGTTCTATACCCTCGATGAATACCGAAAGTCCGCCGAGACGCTTCAGACCAATAAGGACGGAAAACTTGTTATCCTCTATACCACCGATGCCGTGCAGCAGGATGCATATATACGGGCTGCGGAAGACCGTGGCTACAAGGTGGTAAAACTGGACACGCTGGTGGATGCGTCCTTTATCCAGCAGATGGAAATGAAGTGGGAGAAAGTCCATTTTGCAAGGGTGGATGCAGACATCACCGATAACCTGATAGACGTGGGCGAGACGGTTCCATCTGTTCTGTCAGAATCTGAAACGGAGAAACTAAAGAACCTGTTTGTTGTACCCGCAGAGGGGCTGCATGTGACTGTGGAGGTAAAGGGTCTCAGCGCTACCGCCCCCCCGGTAACGGCTACACGCCCGGAATTCATGCGTCGCATGAAGGATATGGCCTCCCTCAGCGGCCCCATGGGCAGTTTTTACGCGAACATGCCCGACGAAGTAACATTAACCGTCAATGGGAATCACCCCGTGTTTACAGGGATCCTACAGGAGCCTGATACTGAAAGACAGGGAAAACTTGCCCGCAACCTGGCAGACCTGGCACTGTTATCACAGGGATTGCTGAAAGGAGCCGGGCTCACGGAGTTTATTAACCGAAGTGTTGACCTGATGGATGCAGTCGTGAGTCATGAGTCTTGAGTCCTGAGTCGCGGATCGTCAGGATTGACTCACGACTCAAGAATCACGACTGTTTCAAGTCCAACACTTTGAGTTGAATCGTCTTGACGCCGTTCCATTCGTTTTCATCAAGCGTGTATACAATATCCAGGGGCTGGCCGGAACGGACCAGCTCTATTTTATCGCC
>JALOMP010000139.1 GCA_025455365.1 Chitinophagaceae bacterium
GGCTGCGACATCTGCCAGGAAGTCTGTCCCTGGAACCGCTTCGCGCAGCCGCACAGGGAACCCCAGCTGGAACCTATAGCCGAAATATTGGAATTCGGGTGGGAGGACTGGGCGTCAATGACGGAAGAAAAATTCCGGAAAATTTTCCGGCATTCCCCGCTTGGCAGGCCAAAATTCAGCGGTCTGCAGAGAAACCTGCGGTTCCTGAGATCAGCACCAGGGGAAGAGCCGGAAAAAAATCCGTGAATTGCGTTGGTTGACCGGGGTTAGTCGGTGAATTGCTGACTGAGGGCATTTGAAATTACCCTGTAGTCTCCATTCTTGCGTTTGAGTACATACACGTTGTTCATCGCCCGGATATTGGGATTGGATATATGCTTTTCATTATAGGGATGGATCACATCAATTTCAGACATGATCTTTCCGTCGTCATCAAGTGTCAGGCAAACCACGCGATAGCTGAAATGCCAGGGATTGAGGTCTTCGGGGTTGCCGCTTTCGCTAAACGTGTCATTAAAGCCTTCAAAAATCAACTCATTGGAATAGTTTTCCAGTGGGTTGAGCAGGTGGGTGATCTCCACCGCCTTATGGAGTTTGGGATCATTATGGATAATACCGCTGTCCCAGATGGTTTCGCCGTTGAGGAAGATAACCAGGCGGTTATCCACATTGCCAATCTTGATCCAGTATTCTTTTTTCATGACTGAGGGATTTTGCTGTGTTGAATGGAATCGCATTTCTTGACCGTAAAATTGGCCTCTTTCCCAACCTCCAGCCATGATCAAGGTTAGAACAGCAACTGATCTTGATTAGCTATCTCAGAATTTCCAGCCGATTTTAAAGGCGTAGCGCCTGAATGTATAGTCGATATAGTCCGTCCGGGGTTCGCAGAGACCCGGTCCGGGACAGAATGGGATAACAGTCACCCATTCGGACATCCTTTTTTCGGAGTAACCGGCGGTGAAAAAGAGAGCGCCTTTTTTAGCCAGTTGGAGCTGGTATCCGACACCGGCATCAAAGTAGAATCCGCCGTCAAACGACTGCTCACTGCCTCCTGTCAGCAATATATCGTTTCCTTTATCCCAGGGGAAATGATACCCGGCATCTCCATAGGCAAGCCATTTGTTTTTCCCTTTGCCGTAGCGATACCGCAGATCAAAAAACAGGGGCACCGATCGCACGCGGTAGAAGTCAAGCCCCAGCCCTGCACCGGCAAATACCGGGCCCAGCGAAACGCCATTGACCGACTGGATAAGCCCATGAACCGTTTGATCCCCGCCCAGCCAGCCGAGTGCATTGTAAGACTCAAACGAGTATGAAGGTTTCTTCTCCTGTGCCTGCATAACAAAGGGCATCAGGAAGATGATCAGGCACCGGCAAAATAAACTGGAAGATTTTATATACACAGGCGGACTGTATTAAACTACGAACCATGAACCATGAACCATGAACCGACAACCGTCAACCGACAACCGTCAACTAAAAATCCACTTCCATCCTGCTCAGGAGCCTTAACTGCGTCGGGTTGCTGTATTCATATTGATAGAGCCCTCCTTTGGCCGTCACCAGGGCGATGCCCTTCCAGGCGATGACATCATAGGTCTCGATGCCTTCCACCGTGGAAAGCAATACCAGGTTGTTCACGTCCGACGCATCATAGACTTTAAGTCCCGCCGCCCCATCGCAGATAAACAGGAGCTTTCCGTCTTTCGACAGGCCATGGGGATTTTTCATCGGGTAGGTCTTCAGGAGCGATGCCTGCGCAGGATTGGCCACGTCTACGATATCCAGCTGGTTACTGAAGCCTTCGCATTCCGTACCGGAGCGGAGGGTCACATAGGCGAACTTGTCATCGCCCACTACGGGATCACAGGCCCGTGCGTGGGCAAAACTCCCGATCTGCATAGGATTGTTGGGATCCGCCACCGAGAACAGGTACATGCCGGCATTCGAACCAATGAAGAGCCTGTCGCGGAATGGATAAATGGTTTCTATTACCCAGGAGAGTTGAATCTCCTTTCCCGTCACCGGCGATTCGGGCTGGCTGATGCCAAACACCTGCAACTGCGAAGTACCCACGGTGTAGAGGTGATTGTTCATGATGGCGAAGCGGGCCATGGATCCACCCATCCCAAAAGGCGACTGGCCTCCACTGGAAGAACTATTCGATTGCGCGCAACTGGTGCAACCGGGTGAATTGAACATGACCACATCCTTGCGCATGGTCATCCCGAAAAATCCGCCGCTGCCGCAGGCTACTTCCATCGTCGTATCTTTTACGATCCAGTCGGTAATCACCTGCGATGTATTCGGCGCAAACCCCATTCCGTAACTACGGTGTGGGAATACGCCTTCCACGACTTTCTTCAACACCGTTGCACGGGGATTGCTGATGTCCAGCACCACCAGGTCCGTATAAGCATCCGCATAGAGAATATTGCCTTTCACGGCCATGTCCATGCAACCGGGAATATCAATGAACGCAATGCGTTGGGGCGATGATGGATTGGTATTGTCGATCACATGAATACCGCGGTCGAGCTCATTGAGAAAAATATAGGGCCCGTAGAGGTAAATTTTTCCCGGGTGTTCAACAGCACGAGCGGGATTACTTTTGATGTTCGACCTGACTTCCTCCGTTGTTTTGTACACCGGCTGGTAAAAGGTAAAGGTGCGCACGCACTGGTCTTTCACACAGGACGACCATACGAATAGCAGGAGGATAGCAACGGCTGGCAGGTGATACCGGGTCTGTTTCATGGCAATGTCTTATAACCAGGCTGACAGGTAAGGGAAACCTATCGTTGCTTCTTCGTCAAAGAAAAAATCGGGAGCCGCGCTTCCAGTCCCAGGTAGTACAGGTGTCCATTCTGCTGTATCGCATTGGTGAACACCTCGTTCAACTGGTATTGCATCACTGGTCCCAGTTCCAGCGGATGTGTGGAAGTGGGCATGAGCCTGAACAAAATTCCTGTACGAAATCCCAGCTGAAAACGACGTTGGTTATCGGGATGATGGTACATGGCCTGCGAACTGTCCTGTACCAGGGCATTCGAAGACAGGAGGTACCCGGGCGTTAAACCAATGGTCCAGGAAATGGGAACTTTCTCGCCCTTGTTCAACTGCCAGCTGAACGCAACGGGAACCTGTAACAGGTGGTATCGATTCCTGTGTTCTTCCTGGTTGCCCGGCTGGTAACTGGTATTGGAATACTGGATCGATCGCCCGTTAAAATATCCAAAGACCGAATCCCCGGCCCAGGGACCAACCGGTGTGCGGGTACTGTATTGAAGATATGAAAGGCCCGTGGTGAATGACCAGCGACGGGATATGGGCAATGTCATCCATGCACCCAGGGTCCACCCGGTGGATGGATCCTGGCGATATTCGTACGACGCCCGCTGGGGGGTACCGGATCCGCTTCCCGTAGCGGGCCCCGACTGCAAATCCGCCGCCTTTGCCGTGGACATATTCAGCCCTTCGGAATAGGCCGTGCGACCAACACCGGCTTCGATCCCAAAGCGGAGGATTTTCTTTCGGGTATACTTCTCCGCTTGATCATCCGCACCTGATGCTTTCGCTTGCTGCGAAGTCCATGGTGAAGCATACTGCTCATTGCCCATGGGTAAGGCGCCGGTGGGATATGGATGTTCGCGGAAACGGTGATCCCGGGGAACAGGTTGTATCAAAGCCATCGGCAAACGGTCATGGGTAGGCGATTCCATCGCCCCGGGATAGCCGGCATGTGTTTCAACCGGATTGCCTTTTCCCTTCGCTACCCGATCTGCCTCGCCTGCGGATGCAGCAGTCCCGGAGGATGCCTTCGAGGACTGCCATGCACGCTGTTCCTTCGTAGGAGCCGCCCTTACGAAACCATTTGCGGCAGGAACAAGCGTTCCCGGCTCCGCATCGTCTCCTGCGGACTTGGAATGAGGCTGCGTGCGGTCGTGAGCAAATCCCGAGTTGGGTGTCGCACCCGCGTCAACGGGCTCCTGCCTGGCTATCGTCCCGGGGAGTATCGCACCCGCATTAGCAGGCTCCTGTGTAGCGATCGTTCCGGGAGGTGTCGCACCCGCATTAGCAGGCTCCTGGGTAGCGATCGTTCCGGGAGGTGTCGCACCTGCGTCAACGGGCTCCTGCGTGGCCATCGTGCCGGGCAGTGAAGAATCCCCGTTTCCGGTCCCTACCAGGCCAACCCGCAGCAGCGCCGCGCCCGTCAACAGGCCTGCGAGCAGGAAAATATAGAATGCGCGCCGGCGCTTTTTCTTCCGCTGAAGGCCAGCCTCCAGCCTCCCCCAGACTTCGCCCGAGGGTTCGAGGCGCCAGGGCCCCATCGTCTCACGGACCTGCTGTTCAAAGTCTTTTCCGGGCATAATTTTCATTTTTCTTAAGTTCCTCCTGTTCGATCCATCTGCAGAGGAGGTTCCGCGCGCGCATATACTGGCTGCGGGATGTATTGTCATTGATCCCCAGCATCTGGCCGATCTCCACATGGCTGTAGCCTTCCACCGCATGGAGATTGAATACGGCCTGGTAACCGGTGGGTAATTGCCGGATCAGGGAACAGAGATCCTTGGCATCCAGTTTCAAATCGGGCGTCTCTTCACTCACCGGGTGCATGGCCGGCTCGGTAAAGACCATCTCCATCCGGTACTGCACGTGTTTTTTCAGGTAGTTGATCGAGGTATTCACCATGATGCGCCGTATCCAGGCACCCAGCTCTCCCTTCCCTTCAAACTGGCCCAGGTGCGCAAAAACTTTCATAAACCCTTCCTGCAACACGTCTTCCGCGTCATGGACACTCTTGGTATAGCGATAGCAGACCCCCATCATTTCAGGTGCATAGAGCTCATACAAGCGCCGCTGGGCCAGTATTTTCCCCTTCAGACAGTCCCTGATCAGTAATTGCAGTTCGTTCATTGGCTGGTTCCCTTGTCCTGACAGGCGTTTTTTCCCGAACGTTGCATACGCCCCAGCCCGTTTGCGGATAATCGTTCTATTCCGGGCGGATATAGTACCGGACGGAAGGCCCCTCGGCGAAGGTAGCCGCACAGCGTACGCAGCTGTAATTGACGTCGCTGAATGGATTTTTCGATATGCGTACCCGGAATACCGTTGGGCGATCAGCGGCTATATTGGAAAAGGCATCCACATCCGGACCACAGGGAATCGTTGTCATAAAGACCCCGTCATAGGTTTTACCCTCATACCGGAAACCCCGCTGACCCAGTGCCAGGTATTCCGGGTCTTCAATTTTACAGATGGCATCCCCGCAAATCGCCGCTACGAAGGATATTCGCAGCGTTACCACCTCATCCGGGCTGAGCTCGGTAGTTTCCATGTCGGGCTTGTCCGAGCATGATCCGGTGCATGCAACCATGACGGCGAACAAAGCATACAGCCATACTTTTTTCATACATCGCATTTTACATGCTGACACCCCACTAACCCTGACCGTTGCATGCAAGTTTTGCCGGAACAAAAAAAATAGAAGGCTGGTTTAATCCGCACCCTGGGCAACTGCTCTCCTGGCGGATCGCTGGCCGATGATGATCAGCAATAGGCCGGTGAAAATCATGATCGCAGCGCCAAACAGAAACTGGTTGGCATACGGGAAGGCCTGCATCCAGATAGAACGTACGCCCTGGAGCATGAGCAGGATCTCATTGAGGACCACGGCGCTGATGAAGAGTATAAAACCGGCAATGGTAGTTTTGGCGTGGCGATCGATCAGCTTTTCCTGGACCAGGAAGCCCAGGAGGAAAAAACTCACCAGGCCCAGGAGGACCATATGCAGGTAGCCTATCACGATCGGTCTGAATCCAAAAGCCAGGTGGGTCACTGCCGGAATGACACTCAGCGCCTGCATCAATATCTTGAGTATAAAAGCCAGCAGGGCGAAGCCCCAGAGCCATTTAACGATACCGGACACTTCGGCACGGGTACCGCGCACACATCGAAACAACAACAACGAGAAATAATACAGGGCCACCAACTGCAACAAACCCGCGGCTACGGCGGACCAGTACATCCAGGAAGGCAGGCGCATCCAGAGCGCCGAAAGGAAATAAGCCGGTATGGAGGCGATGATAAGGTATCGGAAAACTTGCGGCCGGGCATGACAACCAGCCTGGTAGGGTATCCGCGAAATAAAATAGTAAAAGAAACCCAGGATGGCAAAAAGGAACCAGCCATTATACTGGAAATGGAGGAAAAAATATACGGAACCAATATACCATTCCTGGCCTTGCCCCTTCTGCATCATCAGCCAGGCCAGGAAGAAGGTACCCAGGGTTGACAGACCCAGCATCACAAAGGAAGCCCTGAACCACTGCGCCACCGGAAGAGGTAGCGTGGATTGGCGGATATCCTTCCAGGCCCTCCAGGCGAAGAGGTAAGAGAAGACAACGGACAAGGTGGAGAAGGTGATGGAAGGCCACTTGTAGCCCATGAACGGAAACGTCAAAAGCATTCCGAAGGCCGCAATCTGTCCCAACCAGAAAAGCCGTTTGTAGGGTTCCAGGTTCAGCGACTTATGGTGACGGTAGATCACCCATACGATCCCGTTAAACAACGCCATCCCCACCCATCCGCTGAACGCAAAATGAGAATGCCCATGCAACAGGTTCTTCTGGTGCACCATGGGCAGGGAAAAAATGATCTTATACCGGAGCAGGACACCCACTGCCGCAAGTATGCAGAAATTCAGCAGGGACAAGAGGGCCCAGCGACGGAAGGGCAAATGATCCATACAGTCAGTTGGAACAAATTAAGAACACCGGCGATCTTTATTTTATGCGTCTGCGCATCTTCAGCAAAATACCTTGCCTTTATCAATGACAAGTCTGCCTTCCTCCTCCAGGGATTTGATCGTCCGGATCACGGTTTCCACCCGTAAACCCGTCATATTGGCGATCTGCTGACGGGTCAGGTTTATCCGATGGCGGCCCGGGAAACAGGAATCCGCATCTTCCTTATAGTGGTTAAGGATGGTAACCACCTTGCGTTCCGGATCCTGGTTGGACAACTCCTTCAGGAAAATGAATTTCAGGCGAAGCCGTTCCGTCATGAGCCGGGTGAACCTGAAATGTATCTTGGGATTCTCTCGGAGCAGTTGCAGGAAGGTCTCCTTGCGCAAACGCAACAGGACGCTGTCTTCCAGGGCCACACTCGTTGCCACATAGGGACCATCGTCGAGCAGCGGCAATTCGCCAAAGCTTTCGCCCTCACCGATGATACATTGGATGAATTCCTTGCCATTATCATCAATATTCACCCATTTAATCTTACCCTTTACCAGCTGGTGGTAAAAAAAACCCTGGCCG
>JALOMP010000140.1 GCA_025455365.1 Chitinophagaceae bacterium
TATAACTTCAATGGCGTTTTCGATCCTTCTGAAGGTGTCTCCGCGCTGGTTCCAACCAATGCCGCGTCCCAGCTGGTAACCCTTACCTGGAACAATATATCTGTACCAAACTCCACGGATGTACGCACATTCATCCGCTTCCGTCTCGCGCCGGTAGCGGACGGAATGACCACCGCCAATCCAACCGGCTATATCGCCAATGGCGAAGTGGAAGACTACCCGGTGCTGCTTGGGGTGGCCCTGCCCAACTCAAACCTGAGCTTCCAGGCTTCTAAAAACACCAATAACCTGGTGACACTCAACTGGGAACACGAATCTGATATCCCGGTGAAAGAATTCCGACTGCAGAAAAGTGCGGACGGACGGAACTGGAATGAAATCAGCAATATCCGCGGCAAGGATAATTCCGTCAAACAAAAATATTCATATACAGACCCGCAACCGGTCAACAGTGTCACGGAATACTACCGCCTGCAAATGGTGTACGAAAACGGAAGGACGCAATACTCCAATATCCTGAGCGTCAGCCCGCAACTCACCCCGCAGGCATTGAAAATCTCCCCGAACCCGGCAACGAACGCCGCGAGCATCACCATGCATGCAAGCGCTCAGGGCGAGGCGAAGGTGTCTCTCATTGACCAGTCCGGAAAGATGGTGTGGCATCAGCTGTACGCGGTGAGTAAGGGCAACAATACCCTGTCCCTGCAGGGATTGGAAAAACTCAGTAAGGGCATTTACTATGTGGCGATAAAAACCAATGAAAAAACCGAAACAACCAAACTGGTCATCAGTGATTAAGTAATCCAATATTCAATCCGATATCCTACCATGATGATGAGAACCCTATTCCTGCTATGCATGTGCTGTTCGTTCATGCACCCTGCGGTCCAGGCGCAGGAAAAATACAGCAGAGTCAGCATCAAAGCCCCTGTTGAAGACAAGCGGAAATTCTCCGAACTGGCCGGACTGCTCGAACTCGACCATTTCCAGTTCGATAAGGCAGGGAACCTGGTGGTGGAAATCGGGCAACGGGAAATGAACGCGCTCCGGTCTTCCGGTTACCCGTATACGGTACTCGTGGACGATATGGGCGCCTGGCTGAAACAGGAAAACGACCGCTACTACGCCCAACGGGCCAGGGGCGAAATCCTGCCGGAAAGAATGGCGATGGATGGCGTGGGAAAGACCGTCAACACGCTCATCGCAACGCCCGCCGCTTTTCAAGTGAAAGCAACCTTCGGTGGATACTACAGCTATGCGGAGATGGTAACGGCCATCGATAACCTGGTAGCCGCCTACCCCACACTTGCACAAAAAATCAACGTGGGCCTCTCGGCACAAAATCGCACCATCTGGGCCGTTAAAATTTCCGATAACGTGGGTACCAACGACGCCACGGAGCCAGATGTACTTTATATGGCCCTCCAGCATGCCAGGGAAGCCATCGGTGGCAGCAGCATGATCTTTTTCATGCAGTACCTCTGTGAGCAATATGCCCTGGACACCCGCGTCAAAAGCCTGGTGGATGCACGGGAAATTTATATCATACCCGTCGTAAATCCCGATGGCTGGGAATACAACCGGACTACAGGTGGCGGTGTGGGTGCCATGTGGCGCAAAAACAGGCGTCTCATCAGCGGGTCCACCTATGGCGTTGACCTGAACAGGAACTATAGCGTCGACTGGAATACCTGTGGCAGTGTTACCTGCGGCTCTGCTTCCAGTTGCGGTTCCAACACGGCCAGTTCAGATACCTATATCGGCCCCAGCGCATTCTCAGAGCCCGAAACGCAGGCCATCCGAAATTTCTGTACAACCGGCGGCCGGAGCTTTGTGGCGGCCATCGACCAGCATGCGTATGGCCCATACTACTCCCTCCCGTACGGTAAAACCGCCCGGACACTCACGGCAACGGAAAACCGCTTTTTCACCTACGTACCTGCCCTGATGGGGCAATACAATGGCATGCGGGCCGGCAACAGTTGTGAATCAGTTGGCTATGAAGTGGCTGGCGGTGTGAAAGACTGGTGGCTGATTGGCGATATCGGCACCGGCAGTAAAGGCAAAATCTGGGGCATGACGGGCGAAGGCAGTGCCGGTGGCGGCGTTTCCGGAAATAATTTCTGGGCGCCGGCATCCCAGATCGTCAACCTCTGCAAGGGGATGACCTTCCAGAACCTGCAGCTGGCCTATGCCGCAGGTTCCTACGCAGATATCCAGGATGTGAGCGAGATTGATATCAATGCCCTTACAGGCAATTTTGATTTCAGGCTGACCCGGGTAGGACTGGAAGACAAACCGGTCACAGTCAGTATCGTACCGATCGAAAATATCCAGTCGGTTGGGGCCCCGTTGACCATCAATTCCCTCCCCAACTACTATGATGTCTACAACGGAAGTATCTCGTACAGCCTCTTCCCGGCCCTGGGTGCCGGGCAAAGGCTCCGCTTTGCCTGGAAGATTGAAACAGGGGGTTATACCTATTACGATACCGTTACCAAGTTTTACCAGCCGCTGACGATCGCCTCAGATGATATGGAAACGGACAATGGCTGGTGGACTTTTTCCGGAGGCTGGGGTTACCAGAGTGGTCTCTCCTACCAGGGAACCAGATCCATTTCAGAATCGCCCGGTGGGAACTATCTCGCCAGCGTGGGAACAACCACCAGCATGGCAGTCTATGCAGGACCAACGATAAACCTCACCGGCGCCACCGGCGCCTATATCAGTTTCTGGGTACGGCACCGCGCGGAAAATTTCAGGGACATCCTGAATGTGGAAGTTTCCACGGACGGCTCCAGCTGGACGGCCATTCCTGGAACCACCACCGTACAGGAACCCGGCACCCTGGACGGCTCCAGGATTAACGGGCAGCCAGCGCTCACGGGCATCCGGGAAATCTGGACCCGTGAACTGTTCGACCTGCAGAACTACCTGAATACCGCCAACCTCCGCTTGCGGTTCAGGTTTACGTCCGATGCAAACACCACGGGCTTCGATTTCCAGGTGGACCAGGGATTCAATATCGACGATATCAAAATCGTCAAGACCAATTCCACCTTTATAAACCTGGTTCCGGTGAATTTCCTCAGCTTCAACGGCCGAATCCTGCCGGATGAAACCATTAAACTCGACTGGGACGTAGCGCGCGAAATAAACCACGATTATTATGAAGTGGAAAAGTCGACCGATGGTTCCAATTTTGCCGGCATCGGCAAGGTTACCGGAATCGGGCCATACTATTTTGTGGACGAAGAGCCGGCGGAAGGAAACAATTTCTACCGGATCCGCCAGGTGGATAAAGACCGGAAATTCACCTACAGCCGGACGATCAGCCTTGAGTACCGGAAAAAAGACCTGTCGATCAACATCTACCCGAACCCTGTCAAAGACGCCCTGAACATCGAGTTCAGCAAGCCCGTCAGGAGCAACCTACGGGTGCAGGTGACGGATATGACCGGAAGAACGATCTACCAGCGGGCTTACACCTTCACTGGCACGGAAAGAAGCCTCCGGCTGGATGCCGGGAACTGGCCGCGACAACAGTATATCGTGAAAGTGGTGGATGAAAAAGGGGAAACCCTCGTTATCCAGAAATTTGTCAAATACTAATAATTGCTCATCTCTGAAGCTGCCCCCGGGGCAGCTTTTTTTTTACCCTTTTTGGCAGGGCGATTTCTTACATTTGAATAACTAAAACCAATTAACAAACCGGGGTAGCCCGGGTTAAAATTCAATTGTTATGAGAAATTTCTACACCATTGCTTTCAGGGCATTGGCTGTTTGCTTTGCCTGCATTTTCCTTTCAGCGTTGATTCCCAACACTGCCTTCACGCAGGACACCTACAGCACCGTAAAAATCAAAGCGCCCGTTGACGACAGCCGGAAATTCGGCGACCTGGTAGGACAACTGGAACTTGATCACTATTACTTCGACGAAGAAGGCGACCTCGTTGCCGAAATCGGGCGCAAGGAATTGAATGCACTGCGTAAAAGCGGTTACCCGTTTAAGGTAGTCATTGAAGACATCCAGGCCCATCTCCGTCAGCAGAATGAACGTTACTACGCGCAGCGCGCGGCCGGGATCGAGCCTGAGCGCATGTTAATGGACGAATCATGCAAGACTATAAACAGCATGATTGTTACCCCATCGGCGTTCCAGGTCAAGAGCACTTTTGGCGGATATTACAGCTATGCGGAAATGGTGGCCGCGGTAGATGCACTCGTGGCAGCTTATCCAACCATCGCCCAAAAAATCTCTTTGGGAAAATCCGCGGAGAACAGGGATATCTGGGCCGTCAAAATTTCCGATAATGTAGCTACCGATGAAGGCACCGAACCGGACCTGCTCTACATGGGCCTGCAACACGCCCGTGAAGCGATCGGTGGCGCAAGCATGATTTTCCTCATGCAATATCTCTGCGAACGATACGTAGCTGACCCCCGCATCAAATCCCTGGTAGACTCCCGCGAGTTCTACATCATTCCCTTTGTGAACCCTGATGGCTGGGAATACAACCGGCTTAACGGCGGCGCAGGATCCGGCTGGCGGAAAAACCGCCGCCTGATTACCGGTAGTACCTACGGCGTAGACCTTAACCGAAATTATGGTATCGACTGGGGCAATTGTTCCGGCGTCACTTGTGGTTCCGCCTCCAGCTGCGGTTCCTCCACCCCCAGTTCAGATACGTATTACGGGCCCAGCGCTTTTTCCGAACCGGAAACCAAGGCAGTGCGCGACCTGTGTTATGCCAAGAGTTTTGTGGCCGCCATCGACCAGCACTGTTACGGCCCTTACTATTCCCTGCCCTACGGCCGTAAAACCAGGACCCTGACCGCCGACGAACAGAAATTCTTTACCTATGTACCCGCCCTGATGGGACAGTATAATGGTATGCGTGCGGGAAACAGTTGCGAATCCGTAGCATACGAAGTGGCCGGTGGTGTAAAGGACTGGTGGCTGATTGGCGATATCGGCGTGGGTAACAAAGGCAAGATCTGGGGCATGACGGGCGAAGGCGGCGCGGGTGGTGGCACCGGTGGCACTTATGGCTCCTTTTGGGCGCCTGCTTCACAGATCGTGAACCTTTGCAAGGGAATGACCTACCAGAACCTGCAGCTTGCATATGCTGCCGGTTCCTATGCGGAGATCCAGGACGTCAATGAAATTGATATTGCCACGCTGACAGGTACCTTTAATTTCAGCCTTACCCGCGTAGGCCTGCAGGACCAGCCGATGACGGTATCGATGGTACCGCTTGAAAACATCCAGTCTGTGGGTACGCCCGTCACGATTTCATCCCTGCCAAATATGCAGGATAAATTCAATGGTGGCATCAGCTATTCCCTCTACTCCAACATCCCGGCCGGACAGCGGGTCCGCTTTGCGTGGAAGATTGAAACGGCTGACCTGGTGTATTATGATACCGTAACGAAGTATTATACACCCACGGTCATTTTTTCGGATAATATGGAAGGGACTTCCCTTACGGGCAAATGGACAGTGAGCGGCGGCTGGAATTATACCACGGACTTCAAATATGCCGGAAGCAAATCACTGGCCGAATCCCCCGGCGCAAACTATACGTCAAGTTCTACGCGGACAGCCACCTATGCAGGCACCACCATCAACCTGAGCGGCGCACAGGCCGCCTGGGTAAGCTTCTGGGTTCGGCACCGCGCGGAAAATTTCCGAGACATCCTCAATGTGGAAGTGTCTACAAACGGATCAACCTGGACAGCCATCTGCGGCACCACCACGGTACAGGAACCCGGCACCCTGGATGGTTCCAGGCTAAGTGGGAAACCAGCCCTTACGGGTATCCGCGAAAACTGGACAAGGCAACTCTTTGATCTCAGCGCCTATAAGAATACGGCAAACCTGCGTTTCCGTTTCCGCTTTACATCGGACAGTGATCCAACGCCATATGCATTTGAAAGGGACCAGGGTTTCAATATCGATAATTTCAAAGTCATCAAAACCAACACGGTTTTCAGCAACCTGATCCCGGCAGGAGCCATTTCCATGAACGGCCGTTTGATGCAGGATGAAACCATCAAGCTCGACTGGGATCCTGCTGACCAGACCAACCACAAGTATTATGAGCTGGAAAAATCGACCGACGGCATCAACTTTACAACGATCAGCAAGGTGTCTGGCGTTGGACCATACTCGTTCATTGACAAGAGCCCGAACCTTGGTAACAATTTCTATCGGGTGAAAAACCATACGGCAGACGGCAGGTCCGGCAGCACCAGCCCCATCAATGTGGTGTACCGCAGGAATACCATGACGGCGTTGGCCATCTACCCGAACCCGGTAAGCGATGCATTGAACATCGAGTTTAGCAAAGCGCCCAAATCCGGGATCACCGTATTGGTTACAGATATAACCGGCAGGACCGTGGCCCGTCAGCGATTCGAAATGAATGGACAGACGAGCCGCATCCGCATCGATGCTTCGTCCTGGGTACGCCAGCAGTACATTGTGAAGGTGATCGGCGATCAGGGTGAAACCCTGGCCATCCAGAAATTCATCAAATAAAACAAGACAACGTAGAAATAAAAATCCCCCCGCAGATGCGGGGGGATTTTTTTATGCGATGCGATAATTATCAGGCTTTGTAGGTAGACATCAGTCCTTTTGCCATGTCAACCATTTTCCTGATCCCGTCTTCAGGAAGGTTTCCTTTCTTAAACTCGCCCAGTACTTCCGGAAGTTTATTCTCCATTTCCAACAGGAAATGCTCTTCAAATTCCCGTACGTATTTGACGGGAACCTGGCTCAGCAGGCCCTGGGTACCCAGGTAGATAATCGCTACCTGCTTTTCCACGGCAAAAGGCTGGAACTGTCCCTGCTTCAGGATCTCCACGTTACGGGCACCTTTGTCGAGTACCGCTTTGGTAGCCGCGTCAAGGTCGCCGCCGAATTTGGAGAAGGCTTCCATTTCGCGGTAAAGGGCCTGGTCCAGTTTCAGGGTACCGGCCACTTTCTTCATGGACTTGATCTGCGCGTTACCACCCACACGGCTAACCGAAATACCCACGTTGATCGCCGGGCGAATACCTGCGTTGAACAGGTTGGATTCCAGGAAGATCTGGCCATCGGTAATGGAAATCACGTTGGTGGGGATATAGGCGGATACGTCACCGGCCTGTGTTTCGATGATGGGCAGGGCCGTCAGGGATCCGCCGCCTTTCACGAGATGTTTGATGGACTCGGGCAGGTCGTTCATTTTCTTCGCCACTTCATCCTTCGTGATCACTTTGGCGGCACGCTCGAGCAGGCGGCTGTGGAGATAGAACACGTCGCCAGGATA
>JALOMP010000141.1 GCA_025455365.1 Chitinophagaceae bacterium
CAGCACGCAACCCTGGCGGCTTACCTGCAACAGATCACCCTGCTCACCGATGCCGATGAGAAGGATACCCATGCGGATACGGTGAAGCTGATGACCATCCACGCCGCCAAGGGACTGGAGTTCCCCTGCGTCTTCGCGGCCGGCCTGGAAGAAATGCTCTTCCCCAACGCCATGAGCATCAATACAAGGGAAGAACTGGAAGAAGAAAGGCGATTGTTCTACGTGGTCATTACGCGGGCCAAACAGAAACTCTGGATTACCTATGCCAATACCCGGTATAAATTCGGGCAGGTGGTACAGAATGAACCCAGCCGTTTTATCGATGAGTTACCGGAATCTGCCCTGGACAGGAGTTTTGCCGGGGGAGGTCTTCGAAACCAGGGTGGAGGATTCGGAACGGGATCAGCATACGATCGTATGCGTGGCTGGGGTAATGACAATGGCTTCCAGGCCAGGGAATCCAGGAAGCCATTTGGCCAGGAATCGCCCGGTGGCAGGTCGCAAAAAAATCCACCCTATCTCGCGCCCAAAGCGGCGGTCCCGAGGACGGTGGAACACATCCCCTCCAGCGATTTCAAGCCCAGTGACCCTGCCGAACTCCGGGAAGGACAGAAAGTGGAACACCAGAAATTCGGGTTCGGTGAAGTGGTCAAAATGGAAGGAGCCAGCCATAACCCCATCGCCACCATCCGGTTTGAAAAGAACGGGGAAAAGAAAATCATGCTGCAATACGCGAAACTCAGGATTGTTCAATAATATATATTCAAAATCTTAATTTGATTTAACAGTCTACCTTTCGTGTCGATCTAAGGCTTTACTTCCGCAGTCTAAAAACTAACGCGTATGAAAATGAAAGTCATCAGCATGACCATGGTCATGGCATTTGTGAGCATCCTGCATTTCAGCTGTTCTTCGCCGGCCAATGCGCTCATGAGCACCCTGGGCGGTAATCCCCAGTTATCCGGTATTTCCAGCCTGCTGAAAGGTGCGGGTGGACTGGGCAACCTAATGGGTAAAGGTCCATTCACCCTCCTGGCACCCAATAATAACGCCCTGTCATCTCTCGGTGCGGGCGCGCTGGAGAACTTACTCAAGCCTGAAAACAAAAGCACGCTTCAGGGCATCCTTAAAAAACATATCCTCCCTGGAAAATTCACGGCTGACCAGATCAACGGCGGCGGCTTGAAAGATGTGCTGGGCAACGCGCTTAATTTAGGTGGAGCCAAGATCACCGAATCCATCCCCACCAAAGGCGGGTTGGTGCAGGTATTAGATGGAATCATCAAGTAAGCATCTAAGACATAAACCACGGGAAAAGAGGCTGTCTCCGTCATGGAGGCAGCCTTTTTTATTAAACCATACTTAATGAAGCCTTATGAAACGGCTCCATGGCAATTACTGGTTCCTATTGACTACATTCAATCAGCCTGGAACAGGTGTGGCAACTCAGATATTCTATGATGGCACAAAACCTTACAAGCATGACAACCGATGAAATTTTCCGGGAAGAAAAACCACAGGCTGCCGATTTCCGGTTCAACAAAGCGGTAGCACAGGTTTTTGACAATATGGTCAATCGTTCAGTGCCTTTTTACGGCGAAATACAACGCATGATCGCCGAACTTGCCGCTGATCATGCCAGGCCGGGTACCAGGATCTACGACCTCGGCTGTTCAACGGGCACAACGATGATAGGCATGGACAGCCTGGTTGACCCGGGTATTGAGTTTGTTGGGGTTGATGATTCCGATGAAATGCTGGAGAAGTGCAGGACCAAACTCACGGATGCAGGTATCTCCCGATCCGTGCAACTGGTACCGGGGGACCTGAATGAAAATGTGAAGATACAGGATGCTTCGGTGGTAGTCCTCTGCCTGACCCTTCAGTTTGTCAGGCCGCTTTACCGGGAGAAACTGCTGAAAAAAATCTTTAACGGGCTGTGTCAAGGGGGAGTCCTGATCCTCGTGGAGAAAATCCTCGCGGAAGACAGCAGCTTTAACAGGGACTTTATAAAATACTATTATAACCTGAAAAGGCGCAGCCAGTACAATGAAATGGAAATCGCCCAAAAAAGGGAGGCCCTGGAAAATGTACTGATCCCGTATAAACTCAGTGAAAACAACCTGATGCTCCGGGAAGCCGGCTTCCACCACGTGGAAGTGTTTTTCAAATGGTACAATTTCAGTGGCATGATCGCCATTAAAAAAACACCGTGATGAAATCATCCATGGTAGCCATCGGGAACTTCTTCTTCCGTTACCGGAATTTCCTGTTCATCTTTTTCTACGCCCTACTCTTCCTACCCGGATGGGAGTTGTTTACGGAAAAAAGATTCGGTGTAAACTACTATTGGATACCCGTTATACTGGGCCTCTTCATCACCGTATCCGGGCAACTCGTGCGGGCAGCCACGATCGGGCTGGCCTATATCATACGTGGCGGCAGGGACAGGAAGGTGTACGCGGAAGAGCTGGTGACATCCGGGATTTTTAACCACTGCAGAAACCCCCTCTATGTGGGCAATATAGGCATGCTGGCCGGCGTGGGCATCCTATCCAATTCAGCGTTCTACGTGCTGGTGATGATTCCCCTGTTCCTGTTTATCTACCAGGCCATCGTCCTGGCTGAAGAGGATTTCCTCCGCAGGAAATTTGGCGAACAGTTCGATGCCTATGCCCGCCGGGTGAACCGATGGCTTCCCCAGCCTGCCGGCCTCATGGGCACATTCGCATCCATGCAATTCAATTGGAGACGGTATATCATAAAAGAATACAACACCTTCCATGTCTGGATCGGCGGCATCATCCTGCTGTTGCTGCTGAAATATCCCCAGCTCACAGGCTACGATACAGAAAAAAGAAACCGGCTGATGCTGTATCTCATCCCCATCGTTATCGTTTCATACCTGTTTGTACGGTACCTGAAAAAATCAGGCAGGCTGAAGGAAAACTAAACGGCCTGATGTAACGCTTCCAGGTTCTTCTTTTCGCTGCCCACAAATATTTTCCCGTTGACGATGATGACCGGCCGCTTCAGGAAGGTATATTCTTCGAGTATATATTGGCGGTAGTCCTTTTCAGTCAGCTGCCTGTCCTTCAGGCCGAGCGCCTTGTACTTAAGCGCGCGCCGGCTGAACAGGGATTCATAAGAACCAGCCATCTTCTTCATTTCGTCCAGCTGTGCGGGGGTGATTTTTTCCGTTTTGATATCCTGAAAGGAAAAGCCCTTTTTATCCAGGCCGTGGTCCGCGATGATCTGCCTTGACGTATCGCAACTGGACAGGTAATACACTTTTTTCATGGAGTTGATAACAGGGATGGAGAGAAAATGTTTCCGGCCGCCGAATGTAACAAAAGGGCCCGGAAGACGACCAATTTTCGGACGAACGAATTACCTTGGGATATAGCCGCCAGACACTGACTTGCTGAACCAAAACCATACAGAACAGGAATTCCTCCACCAGGTAGATGCCCACAAAGGGATGATCCACAAGGTTTGCCATGTGTACTGCCATAACCCCGGCGACCGAGATGACCTTTTCCAGGAAATCGTTATCCAGCTCTGGAAAGCCTGGCCGGGATTCCGCGGGGAATCGCGGTTCAGTACCTGGATGTACAGGATCGCACTGAATACGGCCATTTCCGGCTTGCGCCGAAACCGTCACCAAACGGTATACCTGGAGCCCGGTCTGTTTTCGGACAGCCTGAGAGATGAATCCGATACAATCGAAAAGGAAGAAAAACTGGCAACACTGTATGCGGCGATACGTCGCCTGTCTGAACTGGAAAGGGCGATGATTATGCTCTACCTCGAAGACAAGACTTATGAAGAAATGGAAGAAATCCTGGGCGTCAACCAAAATAGTCTCCGGGTAAAAATGAACCGCGCCAAGGAAAAATTAAGAAGACTAACCAAACCATCCTGATATGGAACTGGACCAGTGGAAAGAAATCTGGCAGGCAGATACGTCGGCCACACATACGGACCACCAGATACTCAGGGCCTTGCTCGATAAGAAATCAGGCAGCCCCGTGGAAAAGATGAAACGTAACCTGAATGCGGAATTGTGGCTCATCATCATTTCCTATGGCGCGGCAATCCTTTTCTACTTTTTTGCCTTCAACGGCCGCATGATCGAGATATCCTGGTTTATGCTAATGGTCGGCGCCTTTTTCATTGTCTATTATATCCGGAAAAGAAAACTGCTGCGGGAAATGGAAGACCTGAGCAGTCATGTTAAAAGCAATCTTGAAAAACAGGTTCATTCCCTGGAAACATATATCCGCATTTACCTGGTTGGCGGCACGGCCCTGATTCCCATCAGCATGCTCTTCTTCGGATGGCTGATGTACACCAAAAGCAGGTTTATCTCGCCCGGCAATATTCTCTTCCCGTCCGAACAAAACCCCTTGTGGAAAGTGTTGGCAGCCTGGTTCATGCTCACTGCCCTCATTACCGTGGTGATGTATTACATCAATAAATGGTATGTACGGAAACTGTACGGTCGGCATGTGGAAAACCTAAAGGCTGTGCTGGATGAAATGAAAGGTGATGACCAGTAGCAAACGAGGGAATGCAGTGTACTAACTCATGGGACCGGTGCACGACATTTTTTGACCGATTCCGCATACATTTGGCAAAAGCCAATCCATGCGTTTCCTTTTGATCTTCGTTCCCCTTTTTATTTCCATTGAACTCCGGGCTCAAATCCTTTCGCCCCGCGAACAATCGCGCGTAATGGATGAAATTCTCCAGGAGAGACTGGACAACCTCCTGCCTGTATTGATGGACCGGGCCAACCTGGATATGTGGGTGGTTATCTCGCGTGAATACAACGAAGACCCGGTATTGAAAACCATGCTTCCCTCCACCTGGCTCTCCGCCCGTCGTACCACCATGCTGGTTTTCTACAGGGATGCAGTCAAAAAAACAATCGATAAACTCGCCATTGCCCGATACAATGTGGGCGAGTCCATCAAGGCATCCTGGGACATGCAGAAATTCCCGGACCAATGGGACGCCTTGCTGGACATTATCAAATCCAGGAACCCAAAAAAAATCGGCATCAACACATCCCTTCATTTCGGGCATGCGGATGGACTGGACCATACCCATTACGATCTGCTGATGAAAAAACTGCCCGCAGAATTGAAATCGAGGGTGGTATCGGCGGAACCACTGGCCGTAGCATGGCTGGAAACACGCACCGAACGCGAAATGCAGATCTATCCCCAGCTGGTGGATATTACCCATGCCATCATCAACGAAGGCTTCTCCGAAAAAGTGATCACCCCGGGCATCACCACGACCGACGATGTAGTGTGGTGGTTCCGGAAAAAAATCCGGGACCTGGGACTGGATACCTGGTTCCATCCTTCCGTATCCGTTCAACGCAACGACCCCGAAAACTTCGAGCACTTACGCAGTTTTTCAAACCGGCCGAAAGATGATCTTATCCGTCCGGGCGACCTGCTGCACGTGGATATTGGAATCACCTACCTGCGCCTGAATACAGACGTGCAGCAACACGCCTACGTGCGCAAACCCGGCGAAAACAGCCTGCCGGAAAGCCTTCGCAAAGCCATGGCAAATGGCAACCGGCTGCAGGATATTCTCACGACTCAATTCAAGGATGGCAAAACCGGTAACCAGCTATTGCTGGCAGCCCTTGACCAGGCCAAACGGGAAGGCATAACCGCAAGTATCTATACCCATCCGTTGGGACTGCACGGTCATGCCGCAGGACCCACGATCGGGATGTGGGACCAACAGGGTGGCGTACCTGGCAGTGGCGACTATCCTCTCTATCCCCGAACCGCCTATTCCATTGAACTCAATGCCGCCACGGAAATCCCCGAGTGGAAAAAATCGGTCCGCATTATGCTGGAAGAGGACGGGTATTATGATGAGAAAGGATTCCGCTATATCAGCGGCCGTCAAAAGGAAATCTACCTGGTCCCCCGCATACAGGGGAATATCCAGTAATCGGGCCGTAAACTGGCCTGGGGCTGCCAGGATCTCTGCCATCCATCAACCCTAATAGCCACCTGTCGAATCAAAGGAAGCGGGCACTTGCCTGACTTCCTTTTTATTTTGTTGATAATCAATGTTTTGAGTTTATGTAGGGTACTAGGCGTCTCCCGCTACTATGAAAAATTTATTACTATGTATTGCATAATACCAAATATTGCCATAGATTTGTGTTATGAAAGTTAGCGAAGGGGAATCCGGATGGAAAAACTAACAGGTACGGAAAAGTAAACGGCGATCAAAAAGTCAGCAAAGCAGGCACAAAACATTCGGACACTTTAAGAATCACTGGAAAGGGATTAACAGCAGAAAGGAACAAGAGAGGAAGGACAAAGAACAGCAGGCAGGCAGGAAAACAGGCAGGCACTACGGGAAAAGGATGAAACCACGGAACGGATCAGGAAGCCAGGCAGGAGGAAAAACAAAAGACAGGACAACAGACAGGATGAAACACAAGGCCGGATTCCCCGGAGATTTTGAACCATTAAAGATTAGGTCTTATGAACATCGAGAACACCCAGAGTCAAATGCGCAAAGGCGTACTGGAGTTTTGCATTCTCTCCATTATTAAAAGGGCCGAAGCATATCCCAGTGACATCATTGAGGAAATGAAGAAGGCTAACCTGCATATCCTGGAGGGAACCCTTTACCCATTGCTTACCCGCCTCAAAAATGCAGACCTGCTCACCTATCGCTGGGTAGAAAGCCAGAGCGGGCCTCCGCGAAAATATTTCTCCCTGACGGATAAAGGCGCGGAATTCTACAAGGAACTCGAAGCTACCTGGGAAGAACTTGCCAACGCGGTACAGTCGATCACCCAAAACGGCGTCCATATGCCGGAATCTGCTAACAACTTCAACCAATAAATCAGCACAGACCATGAAAAAGGTAATTAATATAAACTTCCAGGGCAGGGTTGTTCCCATCGAGGAGTCTGCTTACGAGGAGCTGAAGAAATACACGGATAGTCTCCGCCGATATTTCGCCCGGGAAGAAGGCAGGGATGAAATCATCAACGACATTGAAAACAGGATCGCGGAACTGTTCATGGAAAGGCTGAAAAACAGGCCTGGCGGATGCATCACGGACAGTGATATCAATGAAATCATTGCCGGGATCGGACGCCCGGAGGATTTCGATGGCGAAGGCAGCCCCGAAGCCGAACAGTCGGCATCGGGATCCGCCCACGCATATACGGCCAGTGAGCCAAGGGGTTCCTGGTATCGCAACCAAAGCGACAAGGTCCTGGGCGGTGTCTGTT
>JALOMP010000142.1 GCA_025455365.1 Chitinophagaceae bacterium
CAGATCGCCGCGGTACATATCTGCGAGGGAGCGGAACGCCTTCTGAATGGTTTGGAAGATACCCAAACGGGGAAGCTGCTGGCCTACCTGGTATCTGACTTTGTGAAGGCCAACTTGTAGGAACTAAGATGTACGATCTTTGAAGTAAGAAGTGAATATTTGTATTTGCTTTTACTTCCAACTTCTAAAATCGTACTTCGTACATTAAAAATGGAGTCCGATATTCACATATGCCCTCAGTTTTCCCGCCTGGTCTCCGTACATGACACTTAGTTCAACGGGACCGATGGCTGTAAGGTAACCCGCCGTGAGGGCGTGGCCTGACAGGAATTTTGTATCCGTATCAAGATTTTTCCTGGGTATATAATTGTAGATCATGGCATTTGATCGCCAGGTTAGGAATAATTTCTCAAAGAGTTCGTATTGGTAGCCCAATTGAAGCGCGGCCACGCTGTTGGTGAAGATGGTGTTTTCAGGATACCCTGCAAAGACCACCTGGTTTCTGAATTGGCGGGTCAAACCGCCAACGATAAAATCGTTGGTTATATACTGGTTGTAATTAAAATTCATGCCACCCTGCAGTCCCCCCAATAAGACGCCTTTCTTGCCGGCGACCCGGTAGTAGTCTATGAGCAGGGTGGTCCTGCCGTAGGGATCGTATGAAATGCCCAGGGAGTCCGCATTCAGGATCGGCTGCCCTTCCTGGTAGAGGGTGAGTTCACCTTTCTGGCTCATGACCCACTCCGCTCCATAGTCTAGTTTCCAGCCCCTTGAAGGATATACATTGCGGTTCAGCGTGTTGACGCGATAAAAAGCGGAGCCGGTGATCAATGAATTCTTACCCTTCACGTCCAGGATCGCGATGAGGGAAGGGTCATACCGCAGGCTCTCGTAACGCAAACCCAGGCCGGTGGCATTGCTACGGTCAAACGAGTATCCAAATTCCCCGCCTACCCTGAAATAGTGCTGCCGGAAGCTTCCGAATTCCTCAAATTCCGCGTACTGTTTAAAGTCCAGGTATTCATATTGCAGGGTTCCAACAGCAGAGAAATTCCTTCTTTTCCCCAGGTATTCCAAGTGCTCCGCGCGAAGCCTGATGTTTTCACCGAGGTTAAGGGTGCCATACGTACGGGAACTTTTTGAAAAAAGGTTTCTTGAAGTGAAATTCATCACCAGGCTGATGCCGCTGAAACTATTGTAATGCAGGCTGAATTTTGCGGCGGAGAGCGGGTTTTCTTCAACCTGGAAAACAAGGTTGGCTGAACCCGGCCCGGTTTCCTGCAGCCGGTAGGTAATGCGGTTATAATACCGGATGCCGAATCCCTTGCGAATGCGCCTGGAAATTTCCTTTGGCGTATAGTAGGCGTTCTTCCGGAAGCCCATCATATCCAGGAAGAATTTTTCCTCCGTATGGTGCAAGCCCCGTACTTCGTAACCGGAAATTAAAATGGAGTCAACCTTCGGCAGCCTGTTGGTGCGCAATGGTTGTTTGCCGTATATCCGGTCAAGAGAGTCTACGATCGCCCTGAAACGGGGATACAGCATGTTGCCGATCAGGTTACCACTGTCGATAATTTCCCTGCTACGCCCGAAACTGGCGGTATTGAAGTCGTTGGCCGGTACTGCCACATATATATCGCAGAGTTCAATCTGTTTGAGGGTGTTTTCCGCTTCCTTGAAAAAAATGATGTTGCTTAATACCGATAAGGGGTTGTTGAGCTTTTCCTTCGGGTTCAGGCCGGTGGATACGTTAACGCCAATCACAATTTCCGCGCCCATTTTGCGTACGTCACTCACTGGAAAATTCCGTACGATACCTCCGTCAACCAGCCTCCTGCCATTGATGTCCACGGCCGTAAAGAATGAAGGGATAGCCATGCTCGCGCGAAGGGCGGTGGTGATCTCGCCCTTGTCGAGCACCACGCCTTCGCCGTTGGTGGCGTCTGTAGCGATGCATTTAAAGGGGATGCTGAATTTATCGAAGGATTTTATATTGTATACCGGAAAGAACAGCTCTGAGAGGGTGAGCCACAGTTCCTCGCTTTCCACCATGCCGGTGGGAAGCCGGAATTTGCCGCTGTCAAATGGTAGCTCAACGGCGTAACGTTTGTATTCGCTTTTTTCCTCCATGATGATTCCGCGCAACTCAGACTCGTTTGATAGAAGGAGATTCCAGTCGATCTTTTCCGCAAGCGCTTCAATTTCACTTCCCGAGTAACCGATTGCATAGAGCCCTCCCACAATCGAACCCATGCTGGTGCCGGTGATATAATCCGGCTGCAGGCCCGCTGAATCCATGGCTTTCAGGATACCGATATGCGCCAGTCCTTTGGCGCCACCTCCGCTGAGAGAAACGCCAATTTTAGGTCTTCCCTTGCCCGTTTGCGCTTGCAGGAAACCGGCGAGCAGGAGAATAGGCAGAAAGTAGGCAATACTTTTATGGAAAAGGGAGAACCGGCAGGACATCATGTGCCGTAAAATTACAGTTTGTTAGCTAAAGTTGACGGTTGAAGGTAACCGTCAACCAACAACTATTTTCCCAGCTGATCCAGCATGAACGCGTACTTCGTGGCCGTGAGTTTTTGCCGCTCAAAGCGACCGGATTCGCCACCGTGTCCGGCACCCATATTGCATTTGAACAATACAGGGTTGGGTCCCTGGTTGTTCTCACGCACTTTGAGTACCCACTTGGCAGGCGAAAAGTATGGCACCTGGGTATCATTCAAACCGCCCGTAGCAAAGATGGCGGGAAATTTTGTCGGTTTTACATTGTCATAGGGGCTCCAGCTCATCATATAGTCGAAATATTCTTGTTTGCGGGGATCACCCCATTCATCAAATTCAAGGGTGGTCAGGGGCAGGTCCGTGTTGAACATGTCTGTAATGACATCCATCCAGGGCACTTCCGCCAGGATGCCGCGAAAAAGGTCCGGCCGCATATTGGTAATGGCTCCCATCAGCATACCACCGGCACTGCCCCCATTGGCGAACAATCTGTCTGGCGAAGTATACTTTTCATTGACCAGGTACTGTGCACAGTCGATGAAATCGGTGAAAGTGTTTTTCTTTTTAAGCAGTTTGCCGTCTTCATACCAGTATCGCCCCATTTCCTGGCCGCCACGCACATGGGCGATGCCAAATACAAAGCCGCGGTCCAGCAGGCTGATGACGGAGCTGTTAAAATAAGGATCTGTGCTTGCGCCGTATGATCCGTAGGCATACAGGAGCAGCGGGTTTGTACCGTCTTTTTTCAGTTCGCTTTTCCGGTACACGATGGAAACGGGAACCATGACACCGTCCGCAGCCCTTGCCCAGAGCCTCCTGGTTTCATACAGGCCGGCATCATAACCCCCGCCCACTTTTTGTTGCTTCAGCATGGTTTTCTTATGGTCAGAAAGGCCATACATGTAATCCGTAGCCGGTGTTGTTAGCGATGAATATGAATACCGAATACTGTCTGTGGCGTAGTCATCCGTGGCAAGAGACATGTCTGCAACGAATGCTTCTTCGCCAAAATCCACGGAATGCCGGCTGTTGTCTTTCCGGTTAATGATGGTAATGCGGGGTAAACCCTTGTGACGGTGCTGTAATACGATATAATCGCGCAGCATTTCAAAACGCTCCAGGAGCGCGGAATCTTCGTGCGGAACCAGGTCTTTCCAGCCGGCGATACCGGGACTGGCAATGTCCACCACGGAGACTTTGAAGTTTTTAGCGTCTTTGTTGTGATAAACCAGGAACTGGTTGCCCTCAGCATAGCTGGGATAGTAAAGCAGGTCACGGATCCTGGCCTGTATGAGGCGGGGCGTGGAAGCCGGATTGTTTGCGTCCAGGAACCGGGATTCCGTGGTGGTGGTTGAGCCGGAGGTAATAAAAATGTATTTGTTATTCCTGTCTGTGGACAGGGATACATCATAGGTACTATCCTTTTCCGTATACAGTTCCTGGTCCGTGGAAGGATCTGTGCCCAGCACATGTTTCATCACCCTGTATGGACGCACTGTATGGTCGTTCAGTACGTAGTATATGGTTTTGTGGTCATTGCTCCATGCATAATCCCCCGAGGTGTTACGGATGCTTTCCTTCCCGTAAGCATTAGTGCCCAGGTTCAGCAAACGCAACGTGCAACGTCGGTCGCCACTGGTATCTTCCGCAAATGCCAGCCATTGATTATCGCGACTCACCGCGCGTCCCCGGACAAGGTAGATCTGGTGACCTTTAGCCAGTTCGTTGATGTCCAGCATTATTTTCTCCGGCGCGCCGTTGCTGCCTTCCTTTCGACAGTATAGCGGGTATTGTTTGTTTTCTTCAAACCGGGCATAGTACCAGTACCCGTTGTTTTTCACGGGAAGGGATTCGTATTTCTGTTCGATGCGTGCCACCAGTTCATCGTAAATTTTTTTCTGCGTCTCCACCGTATGAGCCATATACGCTTCCATGTAGGCGTTTTCTGCCTCCAGGTGGTTGATGACATTGGAGTCTTCCCGGTTATTGAGCCAGAAATAGGGGTCCGTTCGCTGGATGCCCTGTTCATTGAAAACCTTGTTATCCTTCCGGGCTGTGGGTGCAGCCAGTGAACTATCCTTACGGGGACCGGAACAGGAAAAAATAGCCAGCACCGAAGCGAAGAAAAATATTCTGTACATATGTCAGGTGGTTTAACCTATCCGAAAATAAGCCATTTAGACCGCCCCTCGAACCAATGTTCATTTGATCAGGACTTTTTACTAATTTCCGCTCTGTAGATTCACTGCATAATTTTTTCTGACATGCCGGATTTCCAGGTTAAGAAACAGACAAAGCAATACGATGCTATTATTGTGGGTTCGGGAGCGGGTGGCGGAATGGCTGCTTATATGCTTTCCCGTGCGGGATTAAAAGTTTGCCTGCTGGAAGCAGGGCCCATGTATGATCCGGCCAAAAATGTCACGCAACTGAAGAACCCATGGGAGTCGCCGCGCCGCGGTGCCAGTACGCACTTCAGACCCTTTGGCGATTTCGATGCAAGCTACTGGGGTTGGGAAATCGATGGGGAACCATACACGAAAAAAGACGGTACCAACTGGGACTGGTGGCGTGCCCGTATGCTGGGGGGACGAACCAATCACTGGGGCAGGATATCCCTCCGTTTTGGCCCCAAGGATTTCAAGCGCCGCAGTATCGACGGGTTGGGCGATGACTGGCCCATCGGGTATGAGGACATCAAGCCCTTCTATGATCGAATCGACCAGCTTATAGGAATTTTCGGTACACGCGAAGGGATTGAAAACGAGCCGGACGGCATATTCCTTCCACCGCCCAAACCAAGGCTGCATGAGCTGATGATCAAGAAGGCGGGACAGCAATCCGGTGTGCCCGTCATCCCCTCACGCTTATCCATCCTGACACAAAAGATTAACGACGAGCGGGGGCAATGCTTTTACTGTTCCCAATGCAACCGCGGCTGTACGGTGTATGGCGATTTTTCTTCATCTTCCGTCCTCGTAAAACCCGCCATCAAAACCGGCAATGTGGATGTGGTGCCGATGGCCATGGCGCGGGAAGTGCTGACAAACAGCGACGGGCTCGCAACCGGGGTGTCCTATGTGAACAAGGAAGACATGATGGAATACCAGGTATTCGGTCGTACGGTTATCCTGGCAGCCAGCGCCTGCGAATCGGCCCGTCTGCTCCTGAATTCAAAATCGGCACGCCATCCCAATGGGCTCGCCAACAACAGCGGCGTGGTGGGCAAATACCTGCATGATTCCACCGGTGCCGCGATGGGTGGAATACTTCCGCAACTGTTTGGGCGGAAACGCTATAATGAAGATGGGGTAGGCGGCATGCATGTGTATTCACCCTGGTGGGGAGATAACAAGAAACTTGATTTCCCTCGCGGCTATCATATTGAATACTGGGGCGGTATGGGTCAGCCTGCGTACGGGTTCGGCTTTGGCATCGAAGGCCTGAACGGCCAGTACGCCGTAAATGGGCAGAAGAAGGAAGCCGGAGGTTACGGGAAATCGCTGAAAGAAGATTACCGCTATTTCTATGGCGCCGGCGTGGGTATGGCGGGCAGGGGAGAGGCCATCGCCCTTGCGTCCAACTATTGCGAGATCGATCCGGCGGTAGTAGACAAATATGGCATCCCTGTGCTGCGGTTCCATGTAAAGTATACGGACTATGAAATCAAGCAGGCTAAGCACATGAAGGAAACCTTTCGGGAAATGATGCATGCCATGGGCGCGGTGATCACCTGGGGCGATGACGGGCCGGACAATAATTATGGTCTCGAAACGCCGGGTAAGATCATCCATGAAGCAGGGACCGTTCGAATGGGTAATGACCCCCGTACATCGGCCCTCAACAAATGGAACCAGGCACACGACTGCAAAAATCTTTTTGTGGTAGATGGCGGCCCCTTTGTATCACAGGCCGATAAAAATATCACCTGGACGATCCTGGCATTGTCCATGCGCGCCAGCGAATACCTGGTGGATGAGATGAAGAAGAAGAATATTGCATAGGTGGTTGACAGTTGACCGCCAACGGCCAACCATGAACCATGAACAATGAACCACGAACTCATTTCTTTATGAAACGAAGAGACACACTTAAAGCCATTGCCCTGGGCAGCCTCTCCGCAGGCTTGTTGCTGGATGCCTGTAAGCCTAAAGAAGCAGCAGAGGCGGCGAAATCAGCCGCGGCAGAGGCGGGTTCATCTTTTACACTGGACCGTCAGCCGGAGGAAATTGAACACTACCAGAAGGTAACGTCTACCACCTTTTTCACGGCGCATGAACTGGCAACCATAACGATCCTTTCAGATATCATCATTCCTAAAGACGAGGTGAGTGGCAGCGCATCCGAAGCTGGTGTACCTGCATTCATTGAGTTTATCGTGAAGGATATGCCTGACCACCAGACGCCGATGCGGGGCGGACTTCGCTGGCTCGATCTCCACAGCCATCGGCGTTTTGAAAAAGCATTTAAAGACTGCAGTGCGGATCAGCAAATTTCCATCGTGGATGAAATTGCGTATCCTAAAAAGGCCAGGCCTGAAGTAACGCAGGGTGTTACCTTCTTTAACCTGATGCGCAACCTTACGGCCACCGGTTTTTATACTTCCCAAATGGGTGTCAAGGATATTGGTTATATGGGTAACCAGCCCAATCAATGGAATGGAGTGCCGGAAGAAGTACTTAAGCAGTACGGCCTCGCGTATTCGGAAAAGGAAATGAATGAGTGCGTAAAGTACACCTGACGGCTGCGTTCCGGGTCTATT
>JALOMP010000386.1 GCA_025455365.1 Chitinophagaceae bacterium
TTGTTGAAAAACTGGCGGAAATCACGGGTTTGCCGGCGGATGAAGTGGCTGCACAGACCACCCGCAACGCAGAAAAAATATTCGGCAACCCGGGGAAATGATATATTTTTGCAGCCCTTTCGGAGCGCTCCCCTGGTGGGCAAACCGAAGGGAAACAACCATACGGAGGAGTGCAGGAGTGGTTGAACTGGCACGCCTGGAAAGTGTGTATACTCGAAAGGGTATCAAGGGTTCGAATCCCTTCTCCTCCGCAAACAGATAAGCCCCGCAAAGCGGGGTTTTTTGTTTGAGCGACAGCCAAACTTGTTTGAGCTGGCGCGAAAAATAAAAACCCGAAGCGCGGAGCGCGAGGGGCTTATCTGTTTGACGATCCCCTGACCGGGGATCACCGCAGGTAATCCCTATGCTACGTACACAGAAGCAGCCCGCCGCAGGCGAAAGGGATCACCGCAGGTAATCCCTTCTCCTCCGCAAACAGATAAGCCCCGCAAAGCGGGGTTTTTCAATTTTACAACAAAGCAACCTGGATCCTTGCCTGGAAGAATTGTGTGCCGCCTTTGATGTTGAACCTGTCTAAAACACCATAACCGTAGGCAAACTCCAGGCGAATGTCTTTTGACATATACCAGTTCACCATGGGAGTGATCCTCCAGAATTTCCCGCCCTGGATATTGCCTCCGTCCAGGTCAAACTGCGTGAAGCGCAGTACACCTTCAATGGCACCCAGTCCACCCTTAAAAACGGATTTTTTTATCGGGACAAAACCCAGGATACTGGTACTGGTGTGGTATGGCCTGGATTCCCCCGTAAACAGGTAGCTGACCATGAGTTCACCGCCTTTGAACAGCGGATTGCCGTAAGCAGGGGCATTGAATTTGTGCCAGTGGTACTCGGAGCCCGCCAGGAATGCCCCTGCCTTGTAGTATACTTCATAGCCCACGTGATTGGAATGTTCGCTTTGAAATTTGCCTGTGGAAATGAAATAGGGCGCGGGATTGGTTTCAGGCCTGGAGCGAAGTTGCATTTCGCCCCCCGCAACTTTGCCGTAGCGATAGTTGAACCCAATATGCAATACCGTGTTCGTTGATGGAGAAAGAATGGGCAGCCATCCGGCCCGCGTAATAAATTGCCACCGGTAGGTAGAAAAAGATTCATCCTTGGACAACCAATCCGTAAATATGCCCGTGTTCCAGAATATTCGTTGTTTGGGAAGGTATCCAAGCCACTTGATGCCATCCGCCAGGATCGGGATCATATCGATCGCCATTTGTCGCTCCAGTCCCCATCCCGCATAGCCATTCATGACTTTGTTCAGGGAGTATCCTTCCTTGGTGCGGCCGACGAAAAAACTGCTGGAAATTTCAGGCACACCTACCATGACACCGGTCTCCCGTACAAACCATGAATTGGAAGGTCCATCATACATGAAACCCGCCTTCCAGGAGATCGTCCTTTTTGTTTTCAACTGGCCACTCATGTACACCCGGACATCCCGAAATTTGAACTGGTCGGCCAGTGGCGTACCCAGGGAATCCATTTGTTTCTGACTGTTTTCGTCTTGTGCGAATGCTGCATATTCATACAGGACAGCCCCACCAAACTTGAATGTTGTGAACCGCCCGTTGAACAATCGCCATCGCTTGTCCTTCCATTGCATCCGCGAGGAATCCGAGGTAACCACTTCCAGCATCTCCCCCTGCGTGCCGTCCGGTATGGAATCGCGTTCCTGGCACCACCCTTCGGAACTGAGGAACAAGGACATGGCCAGGAACGAAGCCGCCAGGAAAATAGGTGATGATATTTTCATGAAATCTGGTAAACCCGAATTAGGTTTTATAAAGGTACTGCGGTTGCACGGTTCTAAGTTTTTGATTCGCAACCACATGCCCTCGTTAGCATCCAAGCTTAACAAAACCTTACCCCCACAACGCTTTTAACTGCGCTTTTTTTGGGGGATTTTGGATGAAGATTTTTACCGATCCGGAAACGGAGAGGTTCAATCTTCACCCTGAAAACCGCACCCTATGTCCAGATGTTTACCCCTCATCCTCCTTGCCATTTTCCTATTGGCCGCTTGTGGCCACCGGAAGAAAGCACCGCTTCCTCCCTCCTCGATCTTCCCGTGACCGACCGGGGCGAAATCATTTTATCTGAAGGGTTTTACGAGGCGGAGTTTAAAAGTTACTGCCTGCAGCCGGGAACGCCCGATCCTACGGACCGTGACGCATACCTGCAGATGCCGCTGGCCGGACCCCGGAAAGAGATCCTGGAAACAGCTTTACGCAATTCGATCGACAGGCCGGATCTCAACCAGCAACATATACAGTTGCTGTTGTGGTCGGTGGTTAGTGGTTCTGATTTCAACCGGCTCGCCCCCGACGTGAAGCGCACGGCCGGCCAGTTGCTTACCCCCAAACAGGTATTTGAGCTGAAAGGTGGCGTGATGGGCCTGGTGAAAACCGTTTCCACCTTGCTACCCGAATCCGCCCTGGGAAATTCCTACAAACAGGTTAGGAACCTTTTTGAACTCGGCAGCCATTCCTATGAAGCCTATGAACGCATCGCCGTCCTGCGCCAGCCTTCCGTGGTCCGGTATCCCGATTATAAAAAAGACCAATGGTACAGGCATGAGGATGGCTACTATCTCCGGTATTTTCCCAGGGGCTACCAGCGGGTGAAGGTACAGGTATACGTGCCCGAAGGATTGTTGGATGCTTCGGGACGTCACCAGGGGCAGTACCTGCTTTTCGACCCGGTCAGCACCATGGCCATCCCGGCCAATTCCAATGCGCAAAGGCTGGGCATTGGCGCACCGGTGGCCGACGTGATCCGTAAGGTGATCCAAATTCAACGCGAACAGGAAGGGCAAGGCCGGCCATTGCCCAGGCCCTCATCGCCCAAACCACCCGTAGGTGCCAAGGGGGAAATCCTGAAATAGGTCTTGAAATACTTGACCATTACTTTACTGTAAACTGACCCAAATCATACATAGACTCCTGCATTGTTCGGACCTTCAGGGAGATTTAATGTCATCCGTCCGTTGACGTCTGCATGTCGCGGGATTGACATCTGGCGCAACCATAAATCTTCAATTTCGAATGATGGAAAAGCAACGTTTACAGGAAGCGAAAGAAGCTAAACTCCCATGGAAAAAATGGGGTCCCTATTTAAGTGAAAGGCAG
>JALOMP010000387.1 GCA_025455365.1 Chitinophagaceae bacterium
CGAAAAGCCAAGGAAGAGCGGACCATCAAAGTATTCGACAAGGAAAAGATCCAGCTTCTGCGCGGCCCTTACGGTCCCTATATCAAAAAGGGGCTACGGAATTTCCCCATCCCCAAGGAAAAACAAGAAAACGCCGCCAACCTGGAAATCGAAGAGGTCCAGGCGATGATTGAAGAGGCGATCAAGAATCCGCCGAAGAAACGGATACCGAGGAAGAAGAAATAAAGCGCAGGATTAGGGTGCAGGGAGTAGGGTGTAGGGGTTAGGACTAGGATGCGCTATGATCACTTATGTTTATGCCGGAACGCATGATGCTTTCCGGTTTTTCTTTTTAGTAACATCAACGAATAAACGAAATCAAATCACCGATTCTACCCCCTACCCCCTATCCCCTATCCCCTCTTATTAAGGTGCTGTGGAAAAGTAAAGCGTTGCCAAAAACGCCCGATGGCCGACATTTATTTTCGGAAACCTTTCACAATAAAACCTTTAGATTGAACGTATTAGGGGAAATCCCCCTTATCCCATGGAACCGAACAGAGAAATATCGGCCCTTTTCACCCTGATTGACGACCCGGATACCGAGGTTTTCAGTACAGTCAGTGATAGAATTATCAGTTTTGGGAAAGAAATCATTCCCAACCTGGAAGACCTTTGGGAGAACACCCCGGAGGAAGAAGTACAGGAAAGGATTGAACTGCTGATACATCGCCTGCATTTCCAGGATCTCCGGGAAGCCTTCACTGGCTGGGCCCGCAAGGAATTCCCCGAACTGATGGACGGCGCCTACCTCGTGGCCCGGTATAAGTTCCCCGACCTGCACATCAGCACCGCCAACCAGGAACTGGAGCGGATGCGCAAAAACATCTGGCTGGAGTTAAACAGCTACCTGACCCCGCTGGAGCAGATCAATGTGGTTAACAAGATTTTCTTTTCTTTCCATAAGCACAAAGGAGTGGAAATCTCCTACCAGAACCAGGAAGAATTCCTGGTGAACAAGGTCCTGGAGACCAAACGCGGCAATTCCATCGCCAACGGGATCCTCTACCAGGCCGTCTGCCAGATGCTGGACATCCCGGTGAGGGCGATCAATATCCCGCGGCAGTTCATCCTGGCTTATTTCGACCAGAGCCCGGAATATTTCAACACCAACCCTACGCCGCACAAGATCCTTTTCTATATCGATCCCGTATCGGGACAGGTATATACGCAGAAAGACGTGGAGAATTATTTTTCCCGCATATCCGTACCCCCAGCCCCCTCCTACTTTAAACCCATGAGTAACCGGCGCATCATCCGCTTCCTGATCGAAGAATATGCGAAATGTTTTGAGGATGAACGCAACCGGTTCAAACAAGATGAACTGCTGGGCCTGGGCGATATCCTGATGGATAGATAGCCGTTGACCGCATTCACTTCTGAAAGAGCAAGACCGCTCCCTCCACCCGGGGAGCGGTTTTTGTTTGATAAAAAAAGGCCGCCCCAAAAGGAGCGGCCTGAGGACCCGAGACGACCTCCGTTATCTCAATTTAACCAACTGCACTGTTTTGCGTTCCGCACCCTGGATGACTTCCAGGATATAGTTTCCGTTGATCCAGGAATCGCCCACTTGCAGCGTTTGTGCGCCAGCCGGGAGTTTCCGGGCTTCCACTACCCTTCCGAGGACATCCGTCACGCGGAGCTGGATCGGTTCGTTGGAACCGCCGCTGAGGTTCAGCGTGAACCGGTTCGGGCTCGGGTTGGGCAGGACTTTGACCTGGAGGACCGGCTTCCTGTTCAGGGGCGACATTTCCTGGTCAAGCATCTGATCTGCTTCCATGCCCGGTGCGGATACCTTGGCCGCGCTACCGCGTACCTGCAGGTTGCCACCCGCGAGGACCTGTTCAGCACTGCGTGTACCGTTCCAATTGCTGGAGTATGCCAGGCCACCATTGTCATTCCATACCGTCAGGGCATAGCTGTCAGATGAGCCAGGTTCTCCCCGATCGGTCATCTCAACCTGCAAGGTCATGTTTCCGCGGACTGCCACCGGCGCCAATGGATTGGTGATGTCAGTGATATTCGCTTTGCCGTTATAGGAGCACGCCCGACTCCGTCCTCCGTACAATGAAGTTCAGTTTGCCCTGCAGGTTCTTGCCGGATTTGTTGTACTTCACGTTGAACCCGAAGTTGTTTTTGGTACCAGGATCGGAGGCATAGCGGCCGGCCGAATTGCTGGCCACGATGAACCCACCACCCGTTACAAAATCATTGAGTGGCTTGGCGACATTGATCACGGCGTTATCACTGCCCTGGTTGCGGGTGTAATAACCGTCCACTTCAATGCCCACCGTGTATTGCTCCGCATCGGCGGAACCGATGTTCACCGTCCAGTTAAATGTTACCGTACCCGTGCGGAGATCAGCACTGTTCACCAGGCCGGGTGTGAGCCAGCCGGAAATTGCCGCGCCGTTGTCCCGGTTCACGAAGCGTACCCTGGCGAGGCGGATATCCCCGCTGAGGTTGTCGCCTGCTGCATCGTTCGTGGCGCTGATGTCCTGTACCGTTGCGCTCAAGGTAACCGTGGCGTTCGAACAGGTCTGGCAGCTGGTGCTGGCAAATGGGGCGCCGGTGTAATTCACCCGTGCGTCTTCCCTGGTAATGGTGAGGGTTCCGGTTGCGGTATTCACGTTGAACGCCGCATTCACCCCGCTGAAGGTAGCCGTGACCGTCTTGTTACCCGGGCTGTAATCGGAACTACCCAGGGCTTCATATAAAGTGACATTGGTGGTTGCCGACAATTTGTTCCCGGACAGTTGCAGTGGGAAGGTACCGATCAGTTTTGTACCGATCCGGAAAGTGACATGGGTAGCGGCCTGGCATCCGCCATTGGCTACCGCCGGTGTGAGTTCGGCGGTGAGGCTTACCTGGTCGCTGTATTGCGTGCTAGACTGGGCAATGATCACGCTCGTGGTTGTCTGCACGATGTCTTCATCCACCAGGCCGTCGCAGTCATCGTCGATGCCGTTGCACATGATCTCCGTGGCGCCAGGATAGATCGATGCCACCTGGTCGTTGCAGTCCGTGCTGTTGCTCACGTAGCCAGCAGGCACTGTGCAGGCCAATGTGGTTATGGCGAGATTTCCGTACCCATCACCATCACTGTCGCGATAGAACGTCAACTTGACGCCTTCATCGATATCCCCGTCACAGTCATTGTCCAGTCCGTCGCAGATTTCTGTTGCGCCGGGATGGACGTTGGCTTTTGAATCATCGCAATCCGTGCTGTTGCTCACATAGCCTTGAGGTGCCGCACATGCCAGGATACTTA
>JALOMP010000143.1 GCA_025455365.1 Chitinophagaceae bacterium
GTTTGCGGTATCTGTTCCGGAAATGGCGTTAACACCCGTGAATGCCTTTGATGCCTGTGGGGCTCCGGCAACCCGATCTGGCAATTGCTGGTTTTCCGAACCAGCAGTAGATTGAACTGGTTCTGGGGACCTGGCCTGAACTTTTTCGGTGACGGGCCCCGGACTTGCAGGTTCAACCGGGCCGGGGTTCTGCGTGTTCCGTGTTCCCAACCTGATCATGTAAAGGTTCGCCCTGCGCAGCCTCGCTTTCCGTGCTGACTCGCCCGTTACAAAGCCATCTGACGGACCTCCAAATGCTTTGGCCCTCACATCTTCGAATACCTGCTTTTCAGTTCCTGCCTGGTCCCTGGGGGAATGGGCGGTTTCGGTTTCCGGTTGCCCGGTGGGCGACTGTTTATCGATATGATCTTGCGCCGGACGTTGATTTTTGCCTGGCCTGGCAGGATCGGAAGCGCGAATGGTCGATACGGATGCTGCACTTGCAGGGATATCCTTGACGGGTATGGGCATCTCATCTTTCTTCCAGTAGAATAGGGAGATGGGAAGGAAAATAAGGAAAGGAATCCACAGCAACCAGGTCCGCCTGCGGCGCTTGTCTTCCGGCATCTCCCGGTTGAGCCGTAGCTTCATCCGGTCCCAGCCATCCACAGGGACCTGCACATCCGGCTTTTCGGCGGCATCCCTGCACAAGCGGTCAAATTCCTCGTCGGACAGGTTATACATAGTTTTTAATACTGTTAAGGTTGGCGAGGATTTTTTTCATTTTCTCCCTGGCTTTCGAAAGGTTTGACTTGGACGTTCCTGCGGATATGCCCAGCTCACGCGCGATTTCCTCATGATTCAATCCATCAATGACATACATGTTGAAAACCTGCCGGTACGATGGCGACAACAACCGGGTGGCCTGGATCAGTTCCTTATAGGATAGATGGTCAACCGGTGTTGCCTGGTTATTTTCCGGGATCTCCAGGTTTTCCGGTATGTATTTAGTAATGGCCTGTCGTTTGTTCCTGCGATATTCATCGATGCAGGTGTTCACCAGGATTATTTTAAACCAGGCTTTGAGCATGGCAAGCAGGTCGGACTGTCGCTGCATGTCAAAGCGATCGATATGTTTGAATAGTTTGACGAATCCTTCCTGCGCCAGTTCCTCCGCTTCCATCTGTGTTCCCGCATACCGTTCGCAAATACCCATGGCAAAACCAATCAGCAGGTTATAGAGGCCCTGCTGGGCATCCCGGTTGTTTTGCCTGCAACCCAGGATCAGCGCCCTGATTTGACCGTCATTACGAAACAATATGGTTTGGATCCGTTTTTCTGCCGTAATAATACAGTTATTACCGTTTGATATTACGGTAAACGCCAGCAGGTGGTTGCCTGCGATGGTGGGTAATCATGAAAATTTGCGAAGAATATCCTCTACCTGGCCTCTGTAGCTGCCACCGAAGAGCAGCAGGTGAATGAGCAGGGGATAGAGTTGGAATAGCGGCACGCGTTCTTCCCATCCGGGTTGGAGGGGAAATGCTTCCTGGTATGCGATGAAAAACCGGGTATCGAAGCCGCCGAAAAGACGGGCCATGGCCAGGTCGGTTTCCCGGTGGCCATAATACGCGGCTGGGTCAAAGACGGCCGGCAGGCCATCCGCCGTAGCGATGTAATTGCCGCTCCACAGGTCGCCATGCAGGAGGCTAGGTTTTTCCTCCGGAATAAGGTCTTTCAGCCTTGCACAAATGGATTCCGCAAGGGCTACCTGCGTCATGTCCAGCAACTGGCGTTCCTTCGCCTTGTACACATTGCACATGATGCGCTGGTTGGTATAGAAATCGTGCCAGGTGTCATGCCAGGTATTGTCCTGGTGCATCTTGCCGATATAATTTGGGTATTCGAGCCCGAAGCGATCGGCATGATTCCCATGCAGGGCCGCTATTCCTCGTCCGAACCTATCCCAAAAATCCTCGCCTGCCGTTCCGCGGTCAAGGGCCTCCATGACCAGGTATACCTGTTGGTGGAATTTCCCGTCGAACAAGGGCCTGGGAACACGGATGGCGCCGGTATTGGCCAGCAGGATCAGTCCCCTTGCTTCTTTTTCAAAGAAGTCGAGGCCGAAGAGGCTGGCATTGACTTTCATGAAAAAAGCGCCGCGACTGGTGGCCAGCCGAAAGCACTGGTTGATATCCCCGCCATGAACGGGTATGGCGTCCGTCAGGCTAACGGGCGCCTGGAAAAAATCACTGAATCGCTCTTCAATATGCCGGACAAAATGCTGGTGGAGGTCCATGGACGGTTGATATCGGCAATATTAACGTAAGCGGGGCGCTGTACAAAATGCAGGCGCCAATTTTGGTGTATTCCATGTGTTTTGATAACCTTATCGCTATATTGCCTTTCGGCAGAATGCCTACCACCATGCGAATCTCCTTTCTTGTATTGCTGTTTTGTAGCCTGGTCCTTGCGTCGTGGGGGCAGTCTGGGCTGCGCATTGACACCAGCAACTACTATGGGTACGCGCGAGATGGCGGATCCTTCGATTGGATAAGGACCAGTGATGCGGTGCCGGTGATCATCGAGGAGATCAGGAATGCCGGCTTTTCCAACGCGTTTTTACAGGTAGGGCGATTGGTGCGGCTGGATAAGAACACCGTTTTTGTGGTGACCGTACACTGGGAAGGGGAAAAACCTTTCGGATACATTTACGAGGAGGGCCACAGCCAGCAACCCAATGTGGCGGACCGCCATTTTATGCAAGATGAATACAGGGATTCCTATTCCCAGGCGGAGCTTGGTTCGGGTGGTGAATTGAAATACCAAAAGGTAGGCAAGCTTCCCAGGAATATTTTTCTCCTGCGGGAACGTTGTTATTGGTTCCAGTCTGATGACACGGGTGGAAACTACCCGGTCAGTAAAGATGTTGCCATCCGGATTCTTCGCCAGGACATCCGAGCATACCTAAATCGCATGATGGCTACCCGGCGGTGAAGCCACCCGGTAAACCAGGCAAAAATACCTGCCTGCCGCTAACCTTTCGCGTCGTTCAGCCTATTCAGTGTTTTTCCAATGCGCGCAAGCTGTTTTCGATAAAGGACTTGTCCATCCATCGTCCCTGTAACATCACACCTTCGATCCGGCGCGTAGCGTCGATCGATTGCAGCGGATTGGCCGATAGCAGGACCAGGTCCGCATAAGCTTTCTCGCGGATACGGCCGATGTTTTCATCTTTCATAAAAAGACCGGCATTTACCGTACCCGTGTGCAGGGCCTGGAATGGTGTGAGCCCGGCCATGACGTAATAGGCCAGTTCATCATGGGCGGAAAATCCCGGCACATCGAATACCTGCGGGGCATCAGACCCCAGCAGGATGGGTACGCCTGCATCGTGCAGTGACTTGAGCATGGTCCGCCGGATGCGCATGAACTGGACAATATGGGCACTGTCGAACAGCGGATTTTTCTGGATGTTTCGTTTGCTGTTGACCCAATTGTTGCGTGTTTCACGGCTCATGTATATCATCTCCGGTTTGCGATCAAAGTATTCCGGATCACCGGGCGAGAACCATTTTTCAAACAGGCATTGGGTAGGAACCACCCAGATATTTTTTTCTTTCAGCGATTTCGCAAGGATGGGCAGTCTCGAAAGATCTGCCTTATAGCCGATGAACATGCCAAAAGATCCGGCTTGTTGTTCCGGTATCTGATCGATGCCCGGTACCAGCCACTCGACGAACCCATCCATATGGTCGATGGTGGCATACCCCGCATCGATGGCCCTTTGTACACCTACGGTATAAGATACATGTCCCGCAAAGGGGATACCCAGTTCACTGGCCCTTTTTGCGATCGGCCCGAAGGTGGCGGGCGTCAGGCCGGGATGCAGTTTCAGGAAATCATAACCCGCTTTTTTCTCTTCTTCCACGAGGCGGACGCCATCTTCCGGTGTCTTCACGCTGTTGCCACTTAAAGAGGGGCCGGAGGTAATGAACCGGGGACCAGGGATTTCCCCGTTCCTGAGTTTTTGCCGGAGTTCAAGATGGCGCGGATGCCCCAGCATGCCGCGTATAGTGGTGACGCCGTTCAGGGCAAAGAGCATGAGTACGTCTTTCATCGGGGCGATATCGTCTATCGGGGGAACATGCGCGTGCATTTCGGCCAGCCCGGGCATCAGGTATTTGCCGGTTCCGTCGATCACCAGGTCGTAGCCCGTTGTGGGAAATTTCCCGGTAGGGCTGATGCGTTCCACTCGGCCGTCCCGGATCCAAACATCCTGCCCGGGAAGAACGGTTTCCCTGTCCATCGGAATTACATGTACATTCCGGAAAACAGCATTCCGGGCAGGCGGAACCGTTAGCGGGCTTTGGGCGGTGGCCAGGGACACCAGGCAGAGGGCGATGGCGCTGAAGAGCAGTTTCATGCGGCGTTGTTTGCCAAAAGGTACCAAAAATCCATCTTTACCGTTCAATCCTCCATGGCTCCGGTCTGCATCCTCTGGCCGGGGTTATGTATCTTTGCCCGGCAATTGACCCAACAACAGAAAAACGATTCAAATGGCCTCCACCGACCTTTTCCAAAGCCCTGACTATTTCAACCTGGATGAACTGCTGACAGACGAGCAGAAACTGATCCGGGAAACCGTTCGGAATTATGTAAAAAAAGAGATATCGCCCATCATCGAAGACTACGCACAGCGCGCGGAATTCCCGGTGCAGATTGTGCGGCAACTGGGTGAACTGGGTTGCTTCGGTCCTACCGTACCGGTTGAATACGGCGGTGGCGGACTGGACTATACCAGCTATGGACTCATGATGCAGGAGCTGGAACGGGGCGATAGTGGGGTACGTTCCACGGCCTCCGTACAGGGCTCCCTGGTGATGTTCCCGATCAATGCCTACGGCAGCGAGGATCAAAAAAAGAAATTCCTTCCCAAACTGGCCAGCGGGGAATGGCTCGGATGTTTCGGTCTTACGGAACCCGACCATGGCAGCAACCCCTCCGGGATGCTGACCAATATTAAAGAGAAGGGCGATCACTACCTGCTCAATGGAAGCAAGATGTGGATCAGCAATGCGCCGTATGCACAGGTGGCGGTGGTATGGGCGAAGGACGAGGCGGGCGATATCCGCGGACTGATCGTGGAGAGGGGCATGGAAGGATTCACCACTCCTACCACCCATGGCAAATGGAGCCTGCGCGCCAGCGCTACCGGAGAACTGGTTTTTGACAATGTACGGGTGCCCAAGGAAAACGTCCTGCCCGGGGTGAAAGGGCTGAAAGGGCCGCTGAGCTGCCTCACCAAAGCACGATACGGCATCGCCTGGGGCACCATCGGCGCAGCCATGGATTGCTATGATACGGCGCTTCGTTATTCCCTGCAGCGGGTGCAGTTCGACCGCCCCATCGGCGGATTCCAGTTGCAGCAGAAAAAGCTTGCGGAGATGATCACCGAAATCACGAAGGCGCAATTGCTGAACTGGCGGATGGGGGTGCTCATGGACCAGGGCCGGGTGACGCCGGCGCAGGTGAGCATGGCCAAACGCAACGGCTGCGAAGTAGCCCAGCAGGTGGCCCGGGACGCGCGCCAGATGCTGGGAGGCATGGGCATCACCGGCGAATACTCCGTGATGCGTCACATGATGAATATTGAAAGCGTCATTACGTATGAAGGAACCCACGACATACACCTGCTTATTACAGGCATGGATGTTACCGGCCTGAACGCTTTCAAGTAAGTATTTCGTTTATACCTTATGGTTATATTCCTGATCGGTTTCATGGGTTCCGGGAAGAGCTGGTGGGCACACCGTCTCGCGCAGGAATTGCATGTTCCGAATTACGACCTGGATGCCGTTATAGAAGAAGCGGAAGGCCTGGAAATTACGGATATCTTCAGCGTGAAGGGAGAGGGTTATTTCCGTCAAAAGGAGCGGGAGTGCCTCGAATCGCTGGTGGAGAAACTGCAGGGAGATGAAACTGCGCATGCCGGGAACTGGACGGCCGTGATTTCCTGCGGTGGAGGCACGCCCTGTTTTTTTGACACCATGGACTGGATGAACCTGCATGGACTAACGGTGTGGCTGAACCCGCCCGTGGAGATGCTGGCCGCGCGCCTCATCACGGAAACCGCCAGCCGGCCGCTGCTGGCGGGAAAGACCGGCGCAGACCTGGTAGAACTGATCGACCATCTCATGGAGGAGCGAGCGCCTTTTTATGAAAAGGCCCGCGTTCAGATAAAAAATACGCATCTTGCGATGCAGGATTTTATAAATATCCTTGAACATGCACCGGACCTACCTTAAAATTGCTACCCTCACAGGTGCCATCACGGTTATCATGGGCGCATTTGGCGCCCATAAGCTCAAACAGCTGGTGAGCGCCGATCTCGTTGCTACCTACCAGACCGGTGTCACCTACCAGTTCTACCACACGCTCGCATTGCTGGCCGTGGGCATCTTGTATAAACGCTACCAGAACAAATGGATGGACTGGGCCGGACGTCTTTTTATCCTGGGAATCATCCTGTTCAGCGGGTCACTCTACCTGCTGACAGCCTTGCAGGCTACAAAAGATATTGGATTGGAAGGTTTTGGCATTATCACGCCTGTCGGCGGCGTATTGCTGGTGGCTGGCTGGTTGTCATTTTTCCTCGCGATTCCATCCGATCGGAAGAAGGAATATTCGGATTCATGATCATCCCCTAAACCCGAACCAGTGATGAATGCTGGGGCCATATTCGCCCGCGCCTTCGTTTCATTCCAGACCTGTTAAAAAGCCTTTCTCTTGGCTTATTCTTAATATCTTTGTCGGCACCTGCCCCTACAGGTGTATTCCGCTATGGCAAACCGCTTAAAATCTGACCGAAAAAAACCGGACCCCGCAACAACCCTGACTCCCGAAAAGGAGACCAAGGTCCCCCTGTCCACCGTAGTGAGGGATGAACGGACGCGCAAGATTGTTGGCGCCGGCCTTTTGCTGCTCAGCTTTTTCCTTTTTGTTGCGTTCACCTCCTACCTCTTTACCTGGGCACAGGACCAGGACAAAGTACGCGGGCATGGTATTGGTATCCTGATGCCCAACAACCTGGAAATCGCCAACCTGCTGGGATCCTTCGGCGCATATATTTCCCATGTATTCATGTACGAGGGATTTGGGCTGGCGTC
>JALOMP010000144.1 GCA_025455365.1 Chitinophagaceae bacterium
CCTGGGACCTCTTTGGAAAAATCCGGAGAAAGCCGCTCTATGCTTTGTTGGGGATCGCACAGCCTGTTGCAGGGATTACGGATTACACTATCGGCATCGATGAGACAGTAAACATGATCGAACGCATCCGGGAGAAACCCTGGCCCGTGTACAAAGTAAAAGTGGGGACAGCAGGGGATATGGAGCGGTTGAAGGCGATGCGGTCCGCAACGGATGCACCTTTCCGGGTGGACGCCAATGCGGGATGGTCACTGTACCAGGCAAGGGAAAAAGTGCAAAGCTGTGCCGAACTTGGTGTTGAACTCGTGGAACAGCCGCTGGCGAAGGACGATTGGGAAGGTATGAAGTCCCTTTACGCGGAATCGCCCCTGCCGCTGTTTGCCGATGAAAGTTGCGTGGCTGAATCTGATGTGGCAACATGTGCCGGACATTTTCATGGCATCAATATCAAACTCACCAAATGCGGGGGTATTACGCCGGCAAGGCGCATGATCAAAGATGCCCGGTCGCGGGGCCTGAAGGTCATGCTGGGATGTATGAATGAATCATCGATTGGGACGGCTGCCCTGGCCCACCTGGCTCCGCTGGCGGACTATCTTGACGCGGACGGGCCGCTGTTGCTGGCCAGCGATCTTGCCACGGGAATCGACTACCAGGATGACGGCAGCATCAGGATTCCGGAGCGGCCAGGCCTGGGAATTGATTTGATCAATCCCTTTTAAATCCTTAATTTCGCTGCCCTAAAAGGCATCTGAAAAGCCTGTTTTTCGGGATGTAGCGCAGCCCGGTAGCGCGCTTCGTTCGGGACGAAGAGGCCGCTGGTTCGAATCCAGTCATCCCGACTTCGCCCACCACAGCAACTGCAATGGTGGGCTTTTTTATTGGTTGCAGCGATCATCACCGGTGGCTGTCTGCGGATTCGGGTCCGCCATGAACCGGGCGTCATCACCGGCTGGCTTAATGCGGATTGGCAAATCTTCAGGGAACCTAAAGTCTTCATTTCTTTGCCATAAATTGTTTACTCATGAGGAAGGCGCTTTTCCTGCTAACGCTTGCGACGTCTTTTTCCGTTTTCTGTTTTTCACAAACAAAACGGGCACGTGAATGGGGTATCACTATTGGTGTTATGCGGCCCGGACCGTTAAACGCCATTACCGATGTGCCGGGCGTGCTGGTTGGGCATACAACCATGATCAGGGGCGATTCGGTGAGAACGGGCGTAACATCCATTATTCCGCATGCGGGCAATATGTTCCAGCAGAAGGTGCCGGCCGGGATATTTGTGGGCAACGGCTTTGGGAAACTGGCCGGTTCCACGCAAGTGGCTGAATTGGGAACTCTTGAAACGCCCATCATCCTGACCAATACCCTGAATGTACCTACCGGTATGGAGGCCGTGATTGAATATACCCTTAAACAGCGGGGAAATGAACAGGTGCAATCCGTTAATGCTGTGGTGGGTGAAACCAACGATGGGCGATTGAACGATATCCGGGGTCGTCACGTTCGAAAAGAGGATGTGTTATTGGCGATAGAACGATCCAGGCCAGGCAGGGTGGAGGAAGGGTCAGTAGGTGCGGGAACAGGAACCGTATGCTTTGGCTTCAAGGGGGGGATCGGAACGGCCTCCCGGAGCCTGCCACCTTCCCTGGGAGGATATACCGTTGGGGTGCTGGTACAATCCAATTTCGGTGGTGTTTTGACAATCGACGGCGTCCCGGTGGGAGAGGAGCTTAACCGGTATTATTTACAGGATCAGTTGCAGGCAAAAGAGGACGGATCCTGTATGATCATCGTTGCTACGGATGCTCCCCTCGACAGCAGGAATCTGACCCGCCTGGCGAAACGGGCTTTCATGGGCCTGGCCAGGACAGGCGGTATCGCACATCATGGCAGCGGCGATTATGTGATCGCATTTTCCACAGATAGTACGGTGCGTGTTGCGCATCAACCGGTACAACGGGTACAAACCATGGGTTTTTTGAATGACGATGCCCTGTCTCCATTGTTTCTGGCAGCCATCGAAGCCACGGAAGAAGCCATCGTAAATTCCTTATGTATGTCGGTTGACATGACCGGTCATAGAGGGGCAAAAGTGCAGGCTTTACCCATACAAACCGTGATGCAAATCCTTGGAACCTATAAACGGAACACAAAATGATGAAGCCTGTTTGCTATGCAGGGAAGGAATTCTTGCCCATCGACAGAGCTTCCCTGTCCATACTGGATCTTGGCGTACAACGTGGATACGGCATCTTTGATTTTCTCCGCGTATCCCGGAACGTACCCTTATTCCTGGAAGACCACCTGGACCGGTTTTACCATTCGGCGGCGGTCATGCGTTTGTCCATTCCGGAAAGCAGGCAGGGTATCAGGGACATCCTGTTTCATTTGATCCGCGAAAACAATCTTCAGACATCGGGCATACGGCTCATACTCACTGGCGGCGCGTCGCCGGATGGTTACCAGATCATCGAGCCCGCATTGTCGATTGTACAGCAGGTCATCCAATCGCCGGCCGATGAACTGGCGATGCAGGGTATTCATTTACTGACCTATCCTTTCCAAAGGCAACTGCCACAGGCTAAAACAACCGACTACCTGATGGCCATCTGGCTGCAGCCCTGGTTGAAAAAGAACGGCGGTGATGATATTTTGTACCACCAGTCGGGAATGATTTCCGAATGTCCCCGATCCAATATTTTCATCGTAACGAAACAGGGTACACTCGCCACCCCGGTCAGTAATATGCTTAAAGGAATAACCCGCAAACAGGTGCTTACCCTGGCGGGAATGTCAGGGATCAGCGTGGAAGAGCGGGACATCAGCCTGGATGATATTAAAACGGCACAGGAAGCCTTCATCACGAGTTCCACCAAACGAATCGTACCTGTACGGCAGGTGGACAACATCCACCTGCCCCCGCTGGAACAGGCATCCGTAACGCGACGGTTATGGGAAAACTTTCTTGAACTGGAACGGCGTTTGACATCAGCCGGGTAAACCCGGGATTCCCTGGTAAACAGGGATGTTAAAACCTTGCAGATAAGGTGACTCCGTAAGTCTTGGGATTTCCAAGATGTGTGCCGCCAAAATCATACGCATAGGCGATATACTTCTCGTCTGCCAGGTTCCGAAGCCAGACATGCATTCCATATTGCTTGTAAGAAACACCTGTCCGGATATTGAAAACCGAATAGCCGTCCTGCGATATGGTATTGGCCAGGTCAAAGTATTGCTTGCCCGTGAATATCCACTCGCCCCGGATAGTGAATCGAAAATGCCCGCCAATGCCTACTGGTACCCCGTACTGAATCATGACCATTGAATTTTGGGTGGGCGTAAACACCTGGCGGTTGCCGTCGTAGTTGACTTCCTGGCCATTTTGGGAGAGACGAAGGGTGTTGTATCTCGCCCGGACCCATCCGGCGTTGTACTGCAATTCCAATCCTTTCAGGGGCAAGAGGCTAAGCTCCCATTCAAGCCCCTGGCTCTCCATCGCCCCCGCATTACGGGTAATCGTGATCGCATCCGGCAGTACCAGCGTAGGAATCTGCGCATCGGTTACACGCGTGTAAAACAGGGCCGCGTTGAACCGCAGGCGCTGGCCCCATCCCTGGAATTTCCATCCCAGCTCAAGGTTGTCACTGTATTCAGGATCATACGGAAACAAAGGCGGTTGCGAAGGATCTGAAGAGAGTTGTGTAAAACCGCCTGCACGGAAACCCCTGCTGTAAGTCAGGTATAGCAGCTGGTCGCCGGACGGTGTGAACTCAAGTCCCAGTTTGGGAGAAAGGGCATTGAAGGATTTCGAATCGCTGGTATCTGGAAGGATGGTAAACGGAGGATCGGGCTCTTTCTGGTAACTACCGGAAACGGCTAACCGTCGATATTCATAGTCGTAACGCAATCCGCCGGTCAGCGCCCAATGGCTGTTAAATCTGTACTGGAGCTGTCCGAAGAATGCGATGCCCTGGTTGCGTCCTTCATTGGTGTTGATCAATGCGAAATTAGCGTCCGGCATTCCGATCAATGGCGCGTCTTCCCCGAAGATAGTTGCCTGTTTTACCGGGTTATCCTGTGAGAAAAGAAAGGTTCCCGCGGTCCAATGCAGTTTCCTGGCGGCATCCGGCAGGCTGTTAAACCTGATTTCCTGTGTCCATACCTTCACCCGGTTGAATTCATTGCCGTAGTTGTTGAAGATGCTGACGATATCAAGGGGGGAGAAGTCGCCGTCAAGAGGCTTGTCGTACACGCGGTAGTTCGACTGGTAAGCTGTCTGTGCCAGCATTTCCCACTGAGGTCCCCGGTAATGCAGGGAAAGGCTTCCATTGAATGCGTCATCCTGCATGGTGGCGGTGGCATTCTGGTTGACGATAAAAGGTTGTTCCAGGGCCGTCGTCGGGTCCGGTGCCAGGGGGAAAGGGCCTTTGTTCCGGTTATTGCTGTGTTTGGCGTTCAGGCTGATTTTCCAGCGATCCGCCGGTCGATAGACGAGGTAGTAATTCCCGCTGAAAATATTCTGGCGGTCGAAATCGGTACCGGTATATTCATTCCTGTAAAAACCTTCCCTGCCCTGGTATTGGAAAGCCGCGCCGGCATACAGTTTCCCGGGAACCGCGGCCGTGCTGAATCCGGCGTTGTATTGCTGTTGCCCGTAATTGCCGAGGCTTATTTCTGCAAATCCGCGGGTCTGGTTGACAGGCTTTTTGGTAATTACATGGATCACACCACCCATCGCGTTGCGGCCATAGAGGGTTCCCTGCGGTCCACGAAGAATCTCGATCCTTTCCACATCAAGAAGCTGTGGGATATAGGTGTCCAGGCTGAATTGATTCACGCCATCCACATAGGTCACCACGGCCGGATCATAGGAAGTGGTGACGATTCCCCTGATGGCTGTCACATTCCTGTTATCGCCCGGGTTGGCGCTGTACAGGTTGGGAACCAGGGAGCTGATTTCATCGAGAGACCAGAGCCGGTATTCCCGCACCTGCCGGGATGTGATAGCCGAAACGGCCATGGGTACCCGCTGCAGTTTTTGTTCGGTTTTCTGTGCCGTAACTACAACGGTCTCCAGTATGCTCGGAATAATGGTATCCGACCGGGAAACATTTCCCGTATCCACCTGGGCGATTAAGAGGGTATGGTGTGTCAAAAACAGCAGACACGCCAGTATCAGTTTTTTCATGGGGTCAGTCCTTCAGTAATTCATCCACCGAAGCCTTTGCAAGCCCGGTAAAAAATGTTGCGATATTTTCGATTGTGTTTTCCAGGAACAATTTTCCTTTCTCCGGTGTGGCTTTCCGGGGATCTCCGGATCCCGTGTCCCGGGTCACCTTAGACCAGGGTCGTTGCGTCCACGCCCATCCCTCCCTGAATCCATCCAGGTTGAAGGATTTATGGGCGCCGTCCCCGGCTTCGGAAAGCGGCCGTAGAAGGTTGGGCGCGATATGCATCATCACGCTGGTTTCCATCTCATCGGCATGGTCACCCGGCAATTCAAATATCCCTTTTTTGGGTGCAGCCTGATACCAATTGACAGAAACCACCATCAGTTGCGGATAAAAAAGAGCCAGTTCCCGGATCAGGGACACAAAATTGTTGGCGCCATGCCCGTTCAGGATCACCAGCTTGGTGATACCATGCCTGACAAGAACTTCACAGACATCTTTAAGGATGGCCAACTGGGTACTGGGCAGCATGTTCATGCAAAAATGGATATCCATTTGCCCGGTATTTACCCCGAATGGGATTGTTGGAAGCACCAGTAGTTTCGCGCCTTGCTGCCAGGCTTTTTCTGCCGCCCTTTCCGCTACATGATCAACCTGGTAATTGTCCGTAGCGTAGGGCATGTGGTAATTATGCGCCTCCGTAGCGCCCCATGGCAAAACGGCCAGGGTATAACTCGTTTCCTTTACCGTTTTCCAATTTGTTTCGGCAAGCATGAATGGCCGGGGAGGGTTTGTATTCATGGGGCAAAGGTAAGCAAGAGCAGCGTATCTGTCAGGTGTTCCTTCAGTAAAACACCCCATCCGATTCCTGCAACTGCCTTTTTTGTGCGATGCTTTTCAATGAACTGATACTGACGTTCAGCTCAAATCCAATCAGCAAGACCAGGGAATTTACATAGATCAGCAACATGAGGATCAGGATCCCACCCAGGGATCCATAGACTTTGTTATACGAAGCGATGTTGTTTACCCAGAATGAAAACAGTACCGTGAAGGAGATGATCAGGCCTGTGGCCAGGAGGGAACCAGGCGAGGCAAGCTTCCATTTTTTCCGGACCGCGGGCGCATAACGGTAGATCAGGGCAATGGAGATGAATACCAGGAGGAACGTGATCAGGATCCTGACAAGCTGGCCCGCCCAACTAAGATTCCTTTCCCTGATATCCAGTATGTTTGCCAGGTATCCAAAAAAAGATCCCTGCGTGAAAAGGATGCCGATGGTGCCGATGATCAGGATAACGATATACAAGGTCAGCTTGATGGCTTCCCATCGTAATTGAAGGAAATTCCGCTTTTCAGTTTCAATATGCAGCATCGACTTGTTAAAGGTTCTCATGACGGTGATCATCGCATTGGATGAAAAGAAGATCGCCAGGATGACGCCAAAGGAGAGGAGCCGGCTGTCTGAGGCAAAAAAGTCATCCATGACGCCCTTGATAATCTGGAAACTCGACTGGTCTGGCGCCACCTGCCGGGCCAGGTTAATCGCCTCATTGTATAACTTTTTTGATCCGGGCATTTTCGACAACAATTTGAAAATGAAGATGCCGAGTGGGGGAATGGCCAACAGGAAATTGAAGGATATCGAAGCCGCCCGTTCGTTCAGGCCTACCTGTTGGGTTTGCTGAAAGAAGAACCTGGCCACATCAAACAGTGGAATTCCCTCAAAGCCCGGCAGGCTTATCTGCTTCGATTTCCGGACTACAAAGCGTACCGGTGGGGAATTCAGGATGAGGCGTTGCAATTTAATCATATGTCCAACCGGCTGTCATTTTATGCGTATACTGTCCAGGAAAGCCTGGTATGCCTTTGCGTTTCTCATATGTTGCTCGTCGTTAGAAGCAAACGCATGATATCCTGAAAAGTCCGGCCTCGCGCAAAAAAACAGGTAATCGGTTTTTTCCGCATGCA
>JALOMP010000145.1 GCA_025455365.1 Chitinophagaceae bacterium
CTGGATATGGTATTCACCGGGTTGGTAATGGCCTGGCGTTTAGCCGGGTCACCCACTTTTCTTTCCCCGTTCTTGAGGAAAGCCACCACGGAAGGGGTTGTTCGCCTGCCTTCATCGTTGGCGATGACCACGGGTTCATTGCCTTCCATGACGGATACGCAACTGTTGGTGGTGCCTAAATCAATACCGATTATTTTTCCCATGATTTGATGGTTTACGTGTTTATCAATGGTTTGCAATTCGTATGCCGGGGGTAAAAATGTGCAATCTTGTCAGTTTTCACCCCATTTCGGGCCGTCGGGGTGAAGATGCGACAGGGGTTTTAGGCCCTGGCGAACGAAATGTCAGGATGGTCGCCGGGCATTGAGAAAGTGCTCAACGATCCTTTCCGCGTGATCACGGGAGTTTTCGATAAACCATTTATTGGTCTGGAGACCACCGCATATGACCCCGGCCAGGTACAAGCCGGGTACATTGGTTTCCATGGTATCCGTGTCATGTACAGGGGTCCGCATCGGGTCCGTGCCTATCCCGATCCCTGCCGCCTCCAGGAAACTGAAATCTGGCAGGTAGCCGGTCATGGCCAGTACAAAATCATTAAATAAGGTGAGGCTGCCGTCTTCGGTCTGGATGTCCACTTCGCGGGGCCGGATCGCCGTGAGGGAGGCATTGAAATAAGCACGGATCTCACCGTCCCGTATCCGGTTCTCGATGTCCGGCTTCACCCAGTACTTCACATTGTCCTGGATGGCTTGTTCCCGAACCACCATGGTAACCCTTGCACCCTTGCGCCAGGTTTCCAGGGCCACGTCCACGGCCGAATTGGCCGCGCCTATCACCACAATATCCTGCCCGAAATACGGATGCGCCTCCCGGTAATAATGATGCACTTTGGGTAGTTCCTCCCCGGGGATGCCCATCAGGTTGGGGATATCGTAAAAACCTGTGGCGATGATCACCGCTGCACTTCGATACTCCGCCAAAGGCGTCCGGACCAGGAATTCCGGGCCTGCTTTTTCCATTTCAAGAGCCGGTTCGTACAAGCCAATATCCAGTTTCCAGTGCATGGTTACACGCCTGTAGTACTCCAGGGCTTCATCGCGGTTGGGCTTGGGGAGGTGGGATATGAAAGGCACTTCGCCGATCTCCAGTTTCTCAGACGTGGAGAAAAATGTCATATTCAGGGGATAGTGATAAAGGGAATTCACCAGGGTGCCTTTGTCTATGATCCTTACGCTGAGACCCTTTTTTTTACAGGCGATGCCGCAGGCGAGCCCGATGGGGCCCGCACCGATTACCAGGAAATCCGTTTGAATCGACTTCACCCATCAAAAGTAAGCTTTCACGGGCAAGCGGGGGATTGTGATTGAGGCGGCCTTGGATTATCTTTACCCATCGCTATGAAAAATCTGACAGGAACTTTTACATCCAATATGGGCATCCCCCCGAAGGGATTTTATGCGCGAACCTTGCGCCGAGGCCAGTTTCTTCTTCTGTTGACGGTTTTGTTGGTCCTGGCATCCTGTGCCAAAAAAATTTCTCCGGAAAAGCCGTCGCTCTCCGGCACCGTCAGCCAGCTTGACAGCCTGCCTTTATCTGATATTGACATCCCGGTAAAGATTCCCCTCAAATCCATCCAGGCAATGGCGGAAAAAGAAGTGGATCTCGTATATACGTCACCGGGATGGCCCTACGATTATGTGGTGGACGATTGCGAGAGCCGTTATATGTACCGCTTTCGCCGCGGACCCCTGCTGATGTCAGCCGAGAACAACCGGTTGCGGCTGTCGTTTACCGGCTACTACCAGCTGGCAGGTTCCCAACGCATTTGCACGGGAACCGGCAGTAACCGATCGCCCCTCACCCCTTGGTCGCCCACCTGCACCTGCGGCGTAGGCGCGGAAGGGGAACGAAAAGTGAACGTGGCATTCACGGCCCAGTTGGGCCTGCGCAGGGATTACGGGGTTGACGCCAGCATTCAGCCCCTTGAACCCGTTCCGCTGGATAAATGCACGGTCTGCTTTTGGAGCCAGGACATCACCAAAACCGTCATGGAGCGACTCAGGGCGCAAATGGACGAAGCCCGCCGGGGCATGCTGGACAGCCTGAAAGTCCTGAACCTGAGGCCCTATTTCCAGCAGGCCTGGAATATCATGAACACCGCCTACCCGGTCTACGGCTATGGGTACCTGCAAATCAACCCGGAAAAGATCCGCATCAGCCGGCTGATCACCTACAAGGACACCATCTTCCTCACGGCCGGCATTTCCGCGCGTCCCGTGGTTTCCCAGACGAAGCCGTCTGAACGAATGACCCTGCTGCCCGAGATCAGCGATTTCACGCCCAGGAGTGGGTTCAACCTCTATGCGGATGCCATCATGAACTATGACTCCCTCAGCGCAATCATGAGCGCGCAACTGCATAAAAAGAGGATCGATCTCGACCAGTCTGGGCACCACATCATTGTAGAGCATTGTGAGATATTCGGCGGAGACCGTGAAAAACTGGTCCTGAAAGTGGATTTCTCCGGATCCAGTGCTGGCACTTTCTACCTGGTGGGGAAACCCGTGTACCAGGCAGATCAGAAAAGGCTGGCTATTGAGCAGCTGGAATTCGACATCAAATCAAAAGACCTGTTGGTCAAAACCGCATCCTGGCTTTTTAACCGTAAAATACTCCATACCCTTCAGCAGTACACCCGCTTTGACCTCCTGGAATACGAGCAGGACATGCTGAACAGGATCAACGCCCAGGTGAACCGGGAGCCTTACCCGGGCGTGCAAATGAGCGGTTCCATCCGTGAGCTGACGCTCGAGAAGATCTATTCATTCCGCGAGATGCTGGTTGTGCGCTTCCACAGCACGGGCCGCATCAACCTGCAGGTGAACCAGATCAATTTCTAGTGATCGTGGTATTTCCGAACCTTAAAGGTGAAATAAGACTGGGAGATATAACTGAACGCAACAACAAAGACCGTCGTGCAGATCTTGGCGATGGTGGGATAAAAGTGGAATTTTTCCACGAATAGTTTCAGGAACACGTAGTTCAGGAATATCGCCCCCAGGACCGTGAGAAAATAACGGAATAGCTGCGAGCGACCTGTCATCGTCGACCCCTGGAATACAACATACCGGGACAAGGCAAATCCGATGGGGAAGGTGAAAAAGAAAGAGAACAGGAAAGCGGCGATATGCGGGCTGATGGTCACAAATGGCAGGACCAGGTTCTGTTTCTTAAAAATGAAGTTGTAGCTGATAAAAAACAGGAAGATATCCAGCATCGTATTGGCTCCGCCGCAAGCCGCATACCGGAAGGTCAGCTTGTTCATCAGTTTGCTGAAGGGCGGATAAAAAAAATCAATAAAACCTATGATCGTCTGCTTCATGGGCGTGAAAAAATGTATCGTAAGGTTACATGCCTCTTGGCAAAAACGGCACCGGTGGCTTCATGTATGGACATCATTTTCTTGTTGAAATCACCCACCCAGGAAAGTTCGAGTTCTTCATAATGACCCAGTGGCAGCACGTATTCCTTGAGCTTGATAAACAGGCCTGATTCCAGTCCAAGGTTTCGGTAGGCCGTCTTGGTACCCATGATCACGGCGCGCATCCTGGTGGGCTTATGGGTCAGTTTCTTCCAGGCAAAACGGATCTTCCCCCAGAGATTGAGCTTGCCGTCCAGGCCGTCGATCAGTTCATTGGTATCAGGGAGTATCATCACGAAGGAAGCAGGATCACCGTGTACATAGGCATACCAGATCAGTTTCTCGTCCACAATCGGCTTCATCTTACTGAATGCTTCCCGCACGGTCTCGTACTTCATGGGGGTAAAACCTTCGAAGTCCTTCCACCCATCGTTATAAATATCAAGGAACTCCCTGGCAAAGCGATCGAACGCTTTGATGCGCAGGTGTTCATAGGTATGGCCGGGCCTTGCCGCAACCCAGCGGGCAATCTTTTCGAACCGGTCCGGAAACGGCTTTCGCAGATCGATCCTGTTCGATATCTGTTGGTAGATCGTGGTGAAACCATATGTTTCAAACAATTCCTGGTAGTACGGCGGGTTGTAGTTCATGCCATAGTAAGGGCGACTGAAGCCTTCTATCAGCAAACCCCACCACATGTCATTTTCTCCAAAATTGATCGGCCCGTCCATCGCCTCCATGCCACGGGTAGCCAGCCAATCACGCGCGGTGTCAAACAGCATGTTGGCTGCCTGCTGGCTGTCAATGCATTCAAAAAAACCGCAGCCGCCGTGGTAAGGCCTGTCCATCCGTGCCTTACGCTCATCGATAAACGCGGCTATCCGGCCAATCGTCCCGCCCTTTTCATCCTGTAAAATCCACCGTGTGCAGGACCCACTGGCATGGAAACTGTTCCGTGCCGGGTCAAAAACAGCTTCAATATCGTTCTCGAGGGGGCAGACCCAGTGGGGATCTCCCTTATAGATACGACGGGGAAGGTCCAGGAAAGACCGGATATGATTCGCCGTGCTGACTTCAATCATCCGCATAGAAAGCGCTTCAATCGGTCAAATGTACGAAACCGTGTTCAGGGTTGAAAGAGGTTGGGATAATCCGTTATGATGCCATCAACCCCAATGTTTTTGAGCTTTTCTATCGCGTTCCGGTCGTTCACTGTCCAGGGGATCAGTTTCATCCCCTTGCGGTGGCAGGCTTCCACCAGTTCCGGCGTAACCAGGTTGTATTCCGGACTGTATATGGATGGAATGTATCCAAGCGACTCCAGGTGTGCTTCCATCGACTCCTTTGAAAATCCCTCTACCAGCAGGGCGGTGCGAAGATTCGGGTATTTGCGATGCAACACCTGGAGGGTCCGGTTGTCAAAAGACTGGATAATGACCTTATGGACAATCCCTTTGCGGTTGATAACGTCCATGAGCAGATCCACAAAAGGCTCGGGACGGGGATGGAACAGGTCGTCCCCCGCCGGATCGGACTTCGTTTCAATATTGTAGAAGACGGGCGCCTTCCCCGTCTTTTTCAGGTAGGCCTCCACGGTATCTATCACATCTGCCAGCCTCGGCTTGTATGCCGCCATGCGCGCCTGTTGCCGGAATCGCGGGTGCGGCTTGAGACCAACATCCCAGGACCTCACGGTGGCATAATCCATCCGGTAAATATTGAATTGTTTTTCTTCCTGTGCCGTCAGCGACCTGCCATCGGGTGAAGTGGAGATTTCCCAACCCATCCAGGGTTCATGGGAAAGGATTACCTCGCGGTCGGCAGTGATCACGGCGTCCATTTCCAGGGTGGTAACTCCCAGGTCGATGGCCCGGAGCATGGCCGCAATGGTGTTTTCAGGCATCAGGCCGCGGCATCCCCGGTGGCCCTGCCTGTCGAATTCCGGAATCTGCATGGACACTTGTTTTGGCGCTTTGCATTGAAGCAGGAGCAGGGTAAACAGTAGGGCGATAACACGCATCAGGTTCTGCTTTCGATAAAAATACGGAATCGTACCTTTGCCGCCATTACCAGAATGCTATGTTATTGACTGACACCTTGCGCGCACATGTACAGGATGCCATCCGTTCCCTCTACCAGGCCGAGACGGGTCCGGCTGATTTCCAGATCAACCAGACCAAACCCGAGTTTGACGGCGATTATACCGTGGTGCTATTTTCATTGATGAAGAAACTGAAACTGTCGCCGGACCAGCTGGGCGCTGCCCTGGGCCAGGCGCTATTGGATGCCCACCCCCAACTGTACACGAAATTTACCCTGCTGAAAGGATTCCTCAACCTGACCGTGGCTGAAGCATACTGGATCAGCCTGTTGGAAAACAACTACCAGGACGTTTGTTTTGGCAAAGGCGAAGCCAAAGGCCAGAAAGTGATGGTGGAATACTCCTCACCCAACACGAATAAGCCCCTGCACCTCGGCCACCTCCGTAACAATTTCCTCGGATGGAGTATCGCCGAAATCCTGAAAGCCAATGGGTACGAAGTAATAAAATCCTGCATCGTCAACGACCGCGGGATCCATATCTGCAAAAGCATGATTGCCTGGCAGCGGTACGGCAACGGCCAGACGCCGGATAGCGCCGGTATAAAGGGCGATCACCTCGTGGGAGACTACTACGTGAAATTCAATGATGCCTATAAACGGGAAGTTGACGAACTCGTGGCAGCAGGCATGGACCGGGAAAAGGCGGAGAAAGAAGCGCCGATCATGAAAGCCACGCAGGAAATGCTTGTACAATGGGAACAGGGCGATCCGGCCGTACGTAAGCTCTGGGCAGAAATGAATGGCTGGGTATATGCCGGATTCGATGTTACCTACCGGAAAATAGGCAGCGATTTCGACAAGATCTATTACGAGAGCGATACATACCTGCTGGGCAAGAAAGCCGTGGACGAAGGACTGGCAAAGGGCGTATTCAACCGGAAAGAGGATGGCAGCGTATGGATCGACCTGACAGCCGACGGTCTCGATGAAAAACTTCTGCTCCGCCGGGACGGGACATCGGTCTACATCACGCAGGACATCGGCCTCGCGATGAAAAAATATGAGGACTACAAAATCGACCAAAGCATTTACGTCATTGGCGACGAGCAGAACTACCACATGAAAGTGCTCAAACTGATCTGCCAGAAACTGGGCCTTCCCTACGCCAACGGCATACACCATTTATCCTACGGCATGGTGGAATTGCCCACGGGTAAGATGAAAAGCCGGGAAGGCACCGTGGTGGACGCGGATGACATCGTGCAGGAGATGATAGACATTTCGGCAAGACATACCGAAGAACTAGGGAAAGTAAAGGACTTCAGCCCGGAGGCTTTACATGAATTATATGAAACCATCGGCCTGGGTGCCCTGAAATTCTTCCTGCTGCGCGTGGACCCGAAAAAGAAAATGATATTCAACCCGGAAGAGTCCATCGACTTCCATGGCTTTACCGGCCCCTTTACCCAATACACTTATGCCCGCATTCGGTCCATTCTCCGTAAAGAGCCCATCGACACGGCATACAAACTGGCGCAAGAGGGGCTTCTCCCCCTTGAAAAAGAACTGATCCTGAGCCTGGAACAATACGGCACGGTTATCCGGCAGGCGGCGGACGAACACAACCCCTCGGTCATCGCCATTTACGCATATAACCTTGCTAAAACATTC
>JALOMP010000146.1 GCA_025455365.1 Chitinophagaceae bacterium
GCAACGGGCGAAATGTTAACTGGGTAACGATGTGGAAAGGGTTGTCTGCACAATTCCCCGGCGGTGAAGCCCGTGAGCGATTCGAAAACTATATCCCCCCGCACAAAAACCTCGGCGCACTGTTCATCAAAGCCTACCAGCGGAAAATGGGGCAGTGATGCCACTTCCCGTCTTAAAACAGGTAATATGGTTTATCGCGATGCCAGGTAACCCACATTGAAGGTGGCGGTTTCACGGATTATCGTTTACTTTAAGACGCAAACGCCGAAGCCTCCTTGCATGGGGTAGTTCCCGGTAATGAATTCCAACCTTCAATCACCCTCATGATGTGTACACGCGCGAGAAACTTTATAGCAGGTATCGTCCTGCTGGCAGGGACAATCATATCCTGTAATCAGCCTTCGGGGGAAGAAAAGTCCCTGGCTTATTTCGCAGACAGTACGGCCGGCGTCAAAACCGGCGGTGCACAGGTGGTGCCGGTTGAAACACCCAAAGGGAAGTTCAATGTTTGGACCAAACGCATCGGGAATAATCCAAAAATTAAACTGCTGCTGTTGAACGGAGGGCCGGGTGCTACGCATGAGTATTTTGAATGCATGGAGAGTTTTTTGCCGGCGGAAGGCATCGAGTTTATCTATTACGACCAGCTGGGAACGGGAAATTCGGACAACCCGAATGATACCTCCATCTGGGACCTTGACCGGTACGTGGAAGAACTGGAACAGGTCAGGAAGGCACTTAACTTGTCGCCGGATAATTTTTACCTGCTGGGCCATTCCTGGGGCGGCATCCTGGCCATGCAGTATTCACTCAAATACCAGCAGCATCTCAAGGGACTGATCATCTCAAACATGATGAGCAGCTGCCCGGAATATGGGAAGTATGCGGATGAGGTCCTCGCAAAGCAAATGGATCCCGCGGTGCTGGACACGATCCGGATGCTTGAAGCGAAAAAGGATTTCTCCAATCCGAAGTACATGGAATTGCTGTATACGCATTATTATCAACAGCATATCCTGCGAATACCCATCGCCCAATGGCCAGACCCGGTTAACCGTTCCTTTGCGAAGATGAACCAGTCGCTCTACGTGACCATGCAGGGCCCCAGCGAGTTTGGGATTTCCGGTAAGCTGGAAAACTGGGATGTGAAGCTCCTGCTGAAGAACATTTCAGTGCCAACGCTGGTGGTTGGCGCGCAGCATGATACCATGGATCCCGAACATATGAAGTGGATGTCCACCCAGGTGCAGCAGGGTTCCTACCTGTATTGTCCGCAGGGAAGCCACATGTGCATGTATGACGACCAGCAGACCTATATGAACGGCATCATAAAATTTCTCAAAGAGACCGACCAGGGAAATAAGAAGGTGATGTTCTGATCCGGTTCCTGCCGGGTCCAGGGACAGAATGTTAAATACGGGTAGCCGTATTTTTAAAATTCGTTATTTCGCCGGTACATTGTCCGACCAACCCCTCATAAAAAAGATTTTTGATTTCGGCCTACTTCGCCGGATTTTCCGGTATGCGAAGCCCTACCGCCGTAGGTTCGTGATGTCCGTTGTCCTGGCGATCGTCCTGGCTGTCCTGTCGCCGGTAAGGCCCCTCCTGATTAACTACACGATCCATGATGTGATCCAGCAGGGTGGAGAACGTTCGATTGTTATTGAACTGCTACTGCAGATTACCATCCTCCAGGTTGTATTCCTGCTGATAGAAACCGCGCTGCGATTTTATTTCACCTTCATCACGGCCTGGCTGGGGCAGACCGTAGTCAGGGACATGCGGGTGCAGGTGTACCAAAAGATCCTGCGTCTCAACCTGCGCCAGTTTGATAAAACACCCATCGGCACGCTGACCACCCGAACCATCAATGACATCGAATCCATCAACGATATCTTTTCCGAGGGATTGATTCCGATCATCGCTGACCTGCTGTCCATCATCGCCATACTTATCGCCATGTTCTGGACCAACTGGCAGCTCACGCTCGTTTGCCTGATCCCTTTCCCCCTGATGATCATCGCCACCTATTATTTCAAGGAAAGTGTAAACAAATCGTTTATCCGCGTACGGAATGCCGTGGCCGCCCTGAATGCGTTCGTGCAGGAACACATCACGGGGATGCAGGTGATCCAGTCGTTTACGGCAGGGGAACGGGAATACAGGCGGTTCACCGCCATCAACCGGGACCATCGCAACGCCAATATCCGGGCGATCTTCGCTTATTCCGTTTTTTTCCCGATTGTGGAGATCGTTCTCGCGTTTTCCATGGGTTTGCTGGTGTGGTTCGCCGCGAGGCAAGCTTATAGCCTACCCACGGACGAGGCTGCCAGGATTTCGGGACATATCGTTTCCTTCATCCTGATGCTTAACCTGCTTTTCCGCCCCCTGCGCGTGATCGCGGATAAGTTTAATGTACTGCAGATGGGGATGGTGGCCAGCGAGCGGGTATTCAAGGTGCTGGACAATGAAGACGTGATGGCAGATACGGCTGGAGTGCCGGGACTACAAACCGTGAACCGTGAACCGTCAACCGTGAACCACCAGGCTGCTTCCATTGAATTCGACCAGGTCAGTTTTGCCTACACGGAAGGGGTGCCGGTATTGAAAAATATCAGTTTTGCGGTGGCGCCCGGTGAAACCCTGGCCATCGTGGGCCATACGGGCAGTGGAAAGACGTCCATCATATCATTGCTGAATCGGCTATATGCCATCCAGGAAGGAACCATCCGGCTGGATGGGATTCCCATTGAAAACTACTCCCTCGCAGATCTTCGCCGGCAAATAGGGGTGGTGCTCCAGGATGTTTTCCTCTTTTCCGGGTCCATCATGGACAATGTAACCCTGCGCGATCCGGCGATTGAAAGGGCACAGGTGGAAGAAGCGGCAAAACTGATCGGCATGCATGAATTTATCGAGCAACTCCCGGGGGGCTACGATTATAATGTGATGGAAAGGGGTGCCACGCTCTCGCTGGGCCAGCGGCAGCTCCTTTCGTTTATCCGGGCCCTGCTCTTCAACCCCCGCGTTCTGATCCTTGACGAAGCCACTTCTTCCGTTGACACGGCATCCGAGCAACTGATCCAGCATGCCATCGATACCCTGATTGCCGGTCGCAGTTCCATCGTTATTGCCCACCGGTTGTCCACCATCCGCAAAGCCCACCGGATCATGGTTCTCGACAAGGGTGAAATCCGGGAAATAGGCACCCATGAGGAACTGCTGGCCAAAGGGGGCCTGTATGCAGGCCTATACCATATGCAGTTTGAGAAGAAAGTGATGGGTTCCGAGACCTGAGCCGATAGCGGCAAATTTTCCAGGTTTCGGCCGTTCAAAATCCTGTCCCGGAATAACGGTACAGAACGCAGGACTTTTTCCACTGTTCCGCTGTTTTTCCCTCCCGCCTCCCTATCTTTGCGCCAAATTTCACGGAGGCTATGGCTGTAGGACGATTCAAATCATTGCTGGGAGCGGTTTTCGCCTTACATATACTTCTTTTTTCTAATGCAAGCTATGCACAGCATGAAGGGGATCATGGAGACCAGAAACCGGCCGCGCATGCAGATGCTTCCGGCCATGGCGAGAAAAAGTCGTTTGATGCCAATGAGGTCATTTTTGACCACATCCTGGACGGCCACGAATATCACTTTTTTGACATCACCCAGGCAGACGGAACCAGGAAGCCGGTAGGGATTCCCCTGCCTGTGATCCTGTACGCGCCCGAGAAGGGATTTTCCGTGTTCATGTCGTCCAAATTCCACCACGGCCATACGACCCATGAGGGCTATCGCCTGCTGGACCGGCATTTCATGGCGGAGCATGGGTTGGATACCATGAAGACAGCCGGCGGCCAGCCACTGTATACCGCCAATAAGATTTACGCCGTGAATGAGGCGGGGATGCCCCTTACGGACGCAAAAGTGTACGATATATCCCTTACCCGGAATACCGTTCAGATGCTGCTGGCACTGGCCTTGCTTTGCTGGATCATGATCACCATCGCCAACCGGTACAAGAAGGGCCTGGGTGTGACCACTGCCCCCAAGGGGATGCAAAACTTTATCGAGCCGGTCATTACGTTTGTACGGGATGAAATCGCAAAGCCCAATCTTGGTCACAAGTACCAGAAGTACATGCCTTTATTGCTGACCATTTTCTTCTTCATCCTCATCAACAATATTTTCGGCCTGATCCCCGGTTCCGCCAACGTGACGGGCAATATCGCCTTCACACTTGTTTTGGGGGTGATCGCCTTCCTGATCATCCTGTTAAGCAGCAACAAGCATTTCTGGGGTCATATTTTCAATCCCCCGGGCGTACCGGCCGGTATCAAATTCATCCTCGTTCCCGTGGAGTTCCTGGGTGTGTTCATCAAGCCCATCGCCCTGATCATTCGTCTTTTTGCCAACATGATCGCCGGGCACATTATCATCATTTGCCTGATATCCCTGATTTTCATCTTTGGTTCCCTGAACCGAGGGGTGGGTTGGGGTGCGTCACCTGTGGCCGTTGCGTTCACCATCTTCATCTACTTTATTGAAGTACTGGTGGCCTTCCTGCAGGCGTATATTTTCACCATGCTCACCGCTGTATTCACCGGGATGGCCTTTGAGGGCGAACATCATACGGAGGAAGGCGCCGGGCATCATTAATTGTGATTTTTTCATCATCATAAAACCATCATTATGGATTTACTGACTGTTATCTTAAGCGCTACTCCGTGGGCGAATGCAGGTGGAGCCATCGGCGCCGGTCTCGCAGCCATTGGTGCCGGTATCGGCATCGGCCAGATTGGTAAAGGTGCCGTTGAAGCCATTGCCCGTCAGCCGGAAGCGGTAAATGACATTCGTGCCAACATGATCCTGACCGCGGCCCTGATCGAAGGTGCTGCCCTGTTCGGAATCATCGTAGGCTTCCTGGCCATGGTTCTCTAAGAACCGCCGGAAACGAACAAACTGCATCCGGAGCACAGGGCCGAGGATGCAGTTTCTACAGACACTCAACAACTGCAGATAAAAAAAGTACTATGGATTTATTAACTCCCTCATTTGGTCTCCTTTTCTGGACCCTGCTGGCATTCCTGGTGGTATTTTTCCTGCTGCGCAAGTACGCGTGGGGACCCATCATGCAGGCCTTGGGCGAAAGGGAAAAGACCATCGCCGACTCGCTGTCCACCGCAGAGCGCGTGAAAGCGGAAATGGCGCAGTTGAAAAGCGAGAATGAAGCCCTCCTGGTCCAGGCCCGTGAGGAAAGGGCGCAAATGCTGAAGGAAGCCAAGGACACCAAGGACAAGATCATCAACGACGCCAAAGAGCAAGCCAAGCTGGAAGCCAACAGGATTTTCGCAGATGCCAACCAGGCGCTGGAAAACCAGAAAATGGCTGCGCTCACGGACGTGAAGAACCAGATCGGGAGCATGGTGATCGAAGTATCGGAGAAAGTGATCCGCAAGGAACTCTCCAACAAGGCAGCGCAGGAATCTTATATCCGCACCCTGGCGGATGATCTCGAATCCTTCCGTGCCCGTTAACAAAGACAGAATACATTGATCCATGCGTCAATACAAAGTAGCAAACCGATACGCCAAAGCCCTGTTCACCCTGGCTGTTGAATCCGGCCAGCTGGAGCAGGTGAACAAGGACATCGCGCTGATCAGGTCCGTGGACCACGACGAATTCCGTCGCGTCATTGCTTCGCCGATCATCAGTGGCGATAAGAAGGCCGACCTTTTCCGGGCGGTTTTTGGCAACAGGATCAGCGAACTGACCAGCAAGTTCTTCAACCTGGTTTTCCAGAAAGGACGTGTGACCTCCCTGTCTGAAATCCGCCAGGAGTTCGAGAACCAGTACCGCGCCTATAAGAAGATCCGGATCATGAAACTGACCACCGCCGTGGATGTGTCCGATGAAGTGAAGGAAGACATCCGCCAGCGGGTACAGAATATTGAGAGGTTCAGGGGAAGCACCCTGCAGTTGGAACACAGTGTGGATGAAAGCATCGTGGGCGGATTCGTGCTGCAGGTGGACGACGAATTGTATGATGCCAGCATACGCCACGACCTGAACTTCATCCGGAAGCAGTTTGTGGAGAATATGTATGTGCAGAAAATCAGGTAAACATTTAATCCCAATTACACTTAAATAGTCTGATATGATTGACATTAAACCGGATGAAATATCTGCGATACTTCGCCAACAGTTGCAGAATTTCAATACCTCCGCCGAACTGGAAGAGATCGGCACTGTGCTGCAGGTAGGTGACGGCATCGCCCGTATTTACGGCATCAATAATGTCCAGGCCGGGGAACTGGTTGAATTTGAAAACGGCGTCCGCGCCATTGCCCTGAACCTGGAAGAGGATAATGTGGGTGTGGTATTGATGGGAGAAGGCGGGGAAATCAAGGAAGGATCCAAAGTGCGCCGGACCGGCCGCATCGCATCCATCAAAGTGGGCGATGGACTGGTAGGCCGCGTGATCAATACGCTCGGCGAAGCGATTGACGGAAAAGGCCCCCTTACCGGTGAATTGTACGAAATGCCCCTGGAGCGGAAAGCGCCTGGCGTTATTTTCCGTGAGCCGGTAAAGGAACCCCTGCAAACCGGTATCAAGGCCATTTACGCGATGATTCCCATCGGCCGCGGACAGCGTGAGCTGATCATTGGCGACCGCCAGACAGGCAAGACCGCCATCGCCGTGGATACCATCATCAACCAGAAAGAATTTTTTAAGGCAGGTAAGCCGGTGTACTGCATCTACGTGGCCATCGGCCAGAAAGCCTCCACCATCGCCGGTGTGATGAAGACCCTGGAAGATAACGGCGCCATGGAGTATACCACCATCGTGGCGGCTTCCGCCTCTGACCCGGCCCCGCTGCAATTCTATGCACCGTTCGCCGGCGCTGCCATTGGCGAATTCTTCCGCGATACCGGTCGTGCTGCCCTGATCATCTATGATGACCTTTCCAAACAGGCGGTAGCCTACCGGGAAGTATCCCTGTTGCTGCGTCGCCCACCAGGTCGCGAAGCTTATCCTGGCGACGTGTTCTATCTCCACAGCCGCCTGCTCGAGCGTGCCGCCAAAGTGATCACGAAGGATGAAGTGGCGAAGAAAATGAACGACCTGCCC
>JALOMP010000147.1 GCA_025455365.1 Chitinophagaceae bacterium
CTCGTACTGGTGGTTCGGGGCAGCATCAAAGCCGGTACGCGATTGAATGAGATCCGTGAGAATGATATTTTCCGTGATAAGGACTCCGTCAGCCTGGGTCTTCCCAGGGCTGTGATCACGGATGTGATTGTCAACCCCTCCGGCACGGAAACGTTTTTGGAAACCGGGGATTGGTCCTCCGAAGCCTTCGCGGCATTGGTTAAAAAAGCAGGGAATAAAATGCAATACCGGGCCGTCTCGGAAGACATCATTGGCAAAGCAGATAAACGCGCAAGGCTGGTCATGGAGAATTTCCTGGGTCAATGCGGGTTCAGGCATGTCCATGTATACACGAAATACTGATGTCGACAACGGACATAATGATGCATCCAGGTGCATATACCCAAACGAATTGACCTGTTAAAAAAGGCACTAACCCTGCGTATAGCCTTGGAAATTTCAGCTGCCGTAAATGGCGATATGACCGCTGCCGTCACTGCTGCGGAAGCCACGGTACATTCCTTCTGAATTGAAGGCCATGGACACCCGGCCTTTAGCGTCAACACCAATCATCCCGCCTTCTCCGGAAATGTCCACCAGTTTGCCCATGACGGTTTCCCGCATCGCCTCTTCCAGTGAAAGTCCCTTGTACAGCATCCTTGCGTGCACATCGTATGCCGCCACCGCCTTGAGGAACAGTTCACCATGACCCGTACACGATATGGCACAGGTATTATTGTCGGCCCAGGTACCGGCGCCGATGACGGGACTGTCTCCCACCCGGCCGAACTGTTTGTTGGTCATCCCGCCCGTGCTCGTAGCCGCGGCAAGCCGGCCATGGATATCGCGTGCAACGGCCCCGACGGTACCCATTTTGTTCGCGCCCTGCAGTTGTGAAGCCGTGCTGTGATCCAACACGGAAATTCCCGAATCCTTTACTGCCTGCCACTGTTGATACCGGAAGTCCGTGTGGAAATACGCAGGACCTTCCATGGGTACACCGCAGGCCTTCGCGAAAGCCATGGCACCTTCGCCAGATAAAAGAACATGTGGTGTCTGCAGCATCACTTCCCGCGCCAGCAGGATGGGATTGCGTACGCCCCGGACGCCTGCCACGGCGCCGGCGGCCAGGTCATCCCCACGCATGAGGGAGGCATCCATTTCATGGGAACCCTCATGGGTAAAGACGGAGCCCTTTCCGGCATTGAACAGGGGATTGTCCTCCAGCGAAACCGTGGCCGCGATCACGGCATCCATGGCACTTCCGCCTTTCTCAAGCAGGCGGTAACCGGCATCCACCGCGGCCTGCAACCCATCGCGATAGGCGCGTTCCCGGTCCGGCGACATTTCGCTGCGCAAAATTGTACCCGCCCCGCCGTGGATGGCGATAGAGATTGGGATCATAGTTAAGGGTTCATGGTTCGTGGTTCATGGTTCGTGGTTCATGGTTCATAGTTCATGGAAATGTGGGGGCAATATTGGCAGATGACTGTATCTGTAAACGGCCGTCAACCGACAACAGTCAACCATGAACCACGAACCACGAACTATGAACCATGAACTATGAACTATGAACTTAATTCGTCAACAATATCTTGCATTCCCGCAGCAACCGTTCCTTATCGATCGCTACGGTGCCCACCTCTTCGCATACGAGTCCACCGGCGATATTGGCGGTTTCAGCGGCAAGATCCATGTCATTCGTAGCGGCATAGACCAACGATGCCACGGCGATCACCGTATCGCCGGCGCCGCTCACATCCGCGATGTTTCGAAGATGGGATGGGATGATCCGTGAACGGCTCCCGCCCCCATAATAGACACCTTTTTCAGACAGCGTAATAAAGGAAATCCGGTGCTCAAGCCGTTCATGCAGCGAGGCGTGAATGGCATCGAGACTTTCCTTCGTCACGGCTTCGTCCAACAGGTTTAGTCCTTCCCGGACCTCCTTGAGGTTGGGTTTGAAAATGTCCACTTCCCGGTACGCGAAGAAGTTTTTCCGCTTGGGATCCACCGTGGTAATGATCCCTTTTACCTGGCAGAGCGCGATAACTTTCCGGATGAGGTTTTCCGCGAGTACGCCTTTGTTGTAGTCCTCGAAAATCACCACGGATGGCTTCTCCTGTGCGATATACGTCTGTATGGCCAGCAGGAGCCTGTTTTCGTCTTCATATCCAAGGTCGGCCGTCACTTCACTGTCGAGCCGCATCATCTGCTGGTTCCGGCTGATCACACGGATCTTGTTGGTGGTGATGCGTTTTTCACTGCCCAGCAGGAATTCGGTTCCGATCTTCTGATCGGCAAACATCCTGCGCAACTGCTCTCCGTCTTCATCCTTCCCGCAAACGGACAGGATGCTCACCTGCGCCCCCAGGGATGCCAGGTTCAGTGCCACATTACCAGCGCCGCCGATGCGCGTCTCTTTTTTCTGCAGGGCCACCACCGGCACCGGCGCTTCGGGGGAGATGCGTTCCACTTTCCCCCACATATAAGTGTCCAGCATCACATCACCGATCACCCCCACCCGGATGGAAGGGAAATGCTCAAACAACTGGTTGAAGTCAACGGATGCCATGTCAGGACTGGGTTTGTTTGCGCCCGGCCAGCGCCAGGTAGTACAAAGGTATGCCCGACAATGTTATCACCAGCCCCCAGGCCGCATACTTCGTTTTGAAAATCAGCAACAGGATGCAGAATGCGGTACCCATCACTATATACAGCGCCGGCAGCAGGGGGTAGCCGAATGCCTTATACGGGCGATCCAGTCCGGGTTGCTTCTTCCGCAGGATGAATATGCCAAGGATGGTCAGTACATAGAAGATGACCACCACGAAACTGATCATATCGAGCAGGTTACCGTATCCCCCGCTGAGGCAGAGCAGGCAGGCTACCAAGCATTGCGCCCAAAGGGCCCATTGTGGTACGGCATTCCGGTTAAGGGTACCTGCACTTTTAAAAAACAGACCGTCTTTCGCCATGGTATAATAGACCCGCGCTCCCGCCAGTACCAGTCCATTGATGCAGCCAAACGTTGACACCATGATCAACACCGCAATAATGGCCGTTCCGCTGGCCCCGAAAATCTTCTGCGCGGCGGTGGTGGCCAGCCTGTCAGACGGCGGATAGGCGATATCCTGCAAAGGCAGCGCGTGCAGGTACATGAGATTGGTGGTCACATAAAGGAAGGTGACGATCAGGGTTCCCAGGAAAAGGCTGAGCCCGATATTGCGCTTCGGGTTTTTAATCTCGCCGGCGATAAAGGTTACATTGTTCCAGGCATCGCTGCTGAACACCGATCCGGTCATCGCCGCGGCGATCGCCCCCATCAGGGCTACACCGGAAATCTCCGTCCAGCCAACGGGAGTCTTACCCTCACCGTTCTGGCCAAGGTCCTGCAGCGCATTGAGGCCCGTGGCCCAGTTGGCATCCCAGTGACTGTCTTTTACAAGCAGGAAACCAAAAAGCATCAGCCCGAACAAGGCCAGGAGTTTGGAGGCCGTAAAGGTGGTCTGGATAATTTTGCCTTCCTTGATGCCGCGGGTATTGATCGCCGTGAGCAGGATGATGATGAGAATGGCCAGGCCCTGCGCCCTCGAGACGCTTAAAAAGCCCAGGTTAAAGAGAACCTTGTCCTCTCCCACGGCCGGCCACAGGTATGCCGTGAACCTGGCAAAAGCCACACCCACGGCGGCAATGGTAGCGGTCTGGATGACGGCAAAGAAACTCCACCCGTACAGAAATCCCATCAAGGGATTATAGGCTTCTTTCAGGTACACATACTGACCACCCGCGCGGGGATACATGCCACTGAGTTCACCATAGCTCATCGCGGCGGTAATGGTCATGAAACCGGTCAGCAGCCAGACAACGACCAGCCATCCTGCGCTGCCCACATTACGTACGATATCCGCGCTGACGATGAAAATACCGGAGCCGATCATCGAGCCTGCCACGATCATGGTGGCGTCCAGCAGGCTCAGGCTGGGCTTGAATTGTGTTGATTCAGACATAGTGCTTGTTTATCGCTACACCCATTGCCCCCATGATTTCCGGGCACTGTACGAAGCTGGCGTAAAAAAAATCCCGGGCTTTCGCCCGGGAATCCAAGATAAGAAATTCGTGGAGGGAAATTATTTTTTCGGCTTTGTTTTATTATAGGCCTCATTCAATCCCTGGATCACTTCGTTGGTGATGTTCAGGGCCGTGTCCTTGTAGAACAACATATTGACGTTGCTGCTGTAGGAGAAAATATAGGAATAATCCCTGCTCTCGTTGTACTCCGCAAGGAACTCGTTGATCTTCTTCTTCAGTTCTTCCATGGTTTTGACACCCTCATTCTGGATCGAATTCTCGAGGTTCCTTTTCTGGTTTTCCAGGTTTTGCATTTTGCGGGTGTACTCGCGCTGGAAATTCTCCGCTTCCACCTGTGTGATGGACTGTCCCTTCTGCACAAACGCCACGCGCTCATTCTCAATTTTCTGGAAGGCACTGTTCAGGTCGCGGTCAGCATTCTCTTTTTTGCGCTCGAATTCGTTCATCTTCTCCTTGTAATATTCGTATTTATCCTGGATGCTGTCCAGGTCCACATACGCAATCTTCAGGGAGGATGGCGATGGCATCGAATCCCCGCTTACAGGGGATTTGGCAACGGATACACCGCCGCTACCCTTGCTGAAATGCAGGAAAAACAATACGGCCACGGCAATGGCCAACAGGATATTAAGCGGGAGTAGAATATTCTTCATGTTCTGTTTTTTGCAATTTAGGGCAGTGTCTTCCGAAACAGGTTAGGCAGCGGAAATTTGGGATTGCCTTAACAGCAGGCATAGAAAAAGGGAGCAGCCATGGCTGCCCCCTTATGAACGTTGTGCGTTATTCGTCTTCGTCGAAGCTCATCACTTCGCGGGTCTGCTGGAGCAGTTCATACTCCTCCTTGCTGCCTACGATCATGTTCTCGAACTCGCGGAGACCGGTACCGGCCGGGATATGGTGGCCGGTGATCACGTTCTCTTTCAATCCAAGCATGTCGTCTGTCTTACCCTGGATGGCTGCACTGGAAAGGACCTTGGTGGTTTCCTGGAAAGACGCGGCGGAAATCCAGCTCTGCGTACCCAGGGAAGCCTTGGTAATACCCAGCAACACAGGCCTTGAGGTAGCCGGACGTGCATCGCGGTACTCCGCCAGCTTCTTGTCGTTGCGGCGCAGTACGGAGTTCTCCTCGCGAATCTCGCGGAGGCTTGCTATCTGGCCGGCTTTCAGCTTGGAGGATTCGCCTGCATCGGTGACCACTTTCTTGTCAAAGATCCAGTCGTTCTCCTCGTTGAAGTCGAACCGGTCTTCCAGGTCTTCCTCCAGGAAACGGGTATCGCCCGGATCCACGATTTCCACTTTCTTCATCATCTGGCGAACGATCACCTCAATATGCTTGTCGTTCAGGCGTACGCCCTGCAAACGGTATACTTCCTGGATTTCATTCACCACGTATTCCTGAACCGCAAACGGTCCCTTGATCGAGAGAATATCGCTCGGGGCGATCTGTCCGTCGGACAGCGGCGTTCCCGCCTTGATAAAGTCGCCATCCTGCGCCAGGATCTGGCGGGTCAGCGGCACCAGGTATTTTTTCACCACACCATCCTTGGCTTCCACGATGATCTCGCGGTTACCACGCTTGATGGCGCCGAAGGTTACCACGCCGTCGATCTCGGAAACCACGGCCGGGTTACCCGGGTTACGCGCTTCAAAGAGTTCCGTGACGCGCGGAAGACCGCCGGTGATATCACGAAGCTTGCCAAGTACCCTTGGAATCTTCACGAGTACCTGCCCTGCTTTCACATCATCGGCTTCTTCGATCACGATATGTGAACCAACGGGAAGGTTATATGATTTGCTGTCGCTGCCTTTCCCATGAACGAAGATGGAAGGTATCTTGGTCTTGTCCTTGGTATCGATTACTACTTTCTCGCGGTGACCGGTTTGTTCGTCCGCTTCCTCACGGAAAGTCACGCCTTCAATCACATTATCAAATTTCACGGCACCGGCGATTTCAGTGAGGATGACGTTGTTAAACGGATCCCATGAACAGATCACATCGCCCTTGTTCACTTTCTGTCCTTCCTTTACAACCAGGGTGGAACCGTAAGGAACGTTATTGGTAATCAGGAGGCGATCGTTTTTCAGGTCCATGATCCTTACTTCACCCGTACGCCCGATGACGATGTCCACGTCCTTGCCTTCATTGTTTACGGATTTCACTGTACGGAGACCGTCGAACTGGATCGTTCCTTCGAATTTGGCGTTAAGGTGCGATTCCACGGAAGCGGAACCGGCCACACCACCCACGTGGAAGGTACGGAGGGTAAGCTGTGTACCCGGCTCACCGATCGACTGTGCGGCGATGATGCCTACGGCGTCGCCGCGTTGTGCCACAGCACCCGTGGCCAGGTTCAGGCCATAGCATTTCACGCACACGCCGCGCTTGCTTTCGCAGGTGAGTACCGAACGGATCTCAACCGATTCGATACCGCTGTCCTCGATTTTCTGCGCGATGTCTTCGTCAATAAGCTGGCCTGCTTCGGCGATAAGCTCATCGGTCTGGGGATCATACACGTCATGGAGGGAAGTGCGACCAAGGATACGGTCGTACAGCGGCTCCACGATGTCCTCATTATCTTTCAGCGCACTGATGGCGATACCACGCAGCGTGCCGCAGTCTTCTTCCGTAATCACCACGTCCTGGGAAACGTCCACCAGGCGACGGGTCAGGTAACCGGCATCGGCCGTTTTAAGGGCCGTATCGGCAAGACCCTTACGGGCACCGTGCGTGGAGATGAAATATTCCAATACGCTCAGGCCGTCCTTGAAGTTGGAAAGGATCGGGTTTTCGATGATCTCCGAACCTGTAGAACCGCTCTTCCGCGGTTTGGCCATCAGGCCCCGGAGACCAGCCAGCTGTTTTACCTGCTGTTTGGAACCACGGGCGCCGGAATCCAGCATCATGTACACGGAGTTGAAGCCCTGCTTGTCAGTGGCCATGGAGCGAATAAGCGTCTCCGTTACCTTGGTATCCACACGGCTCCAGATGTCGATGATCTGGTTATAACGTTCGTTGTTGGTGATGAGACCCATGTTGTAGTTGTCCCATACT
>JALOMP010000148.1 GCA_025455365.1 Chitinophagaceae bacterium
GATATGCGGGTGGATATGAAAAGTATCCGATCGGTGTTCTTCCTGCTGGAACATGCCGGCACCATCGCACATGCACACAAACAGCACCAGCGCGTTAAGAAAATTTTTGCAACCGCCGGCAGGATCCGCGAATGGCAACTGGAAGCCAGGTGGCTGAGACAGCACCGGAAAATGGGGCTGCTCAGGCTACTCCGGTATGAAGTCCTGATACGAGAGGCGAACAAGGACTTCCAGGAACAAACGCGATCCCATATACGGTCCCTGCGCGAGGTAGGCAAAGCGGGGGATGCGATGCTCCGAGAAATCAAGGAAAAGCAAATTCGGGCCTACCTGGCCGGGTTGCTGCAATCGGTGCTGGATGCGCTCGATTCGGCCTTGCCCATCCTGGATTGGCATGATTTGCGCAAATGGATCAAGCGGTTGCTGCATGCCCGACGCTGGATCGAAGCGTACAAGCCGGTAACACCGGACGTGGAGCGTTTCTGTTCCGATATGGAATCCCTGCAGGCCTCTATTGGCTACTGGCACGACCTGCAGATGCTGGAAAGCAGGCTGCATGAATCGGCAGACCTGGTCCGCCTGCATGCCAATGCCCGGCATGAAGCCCTGGCAGCGGGTAAGAAGCTGCAGCTGGAGAAGGATCAGATGGAGGCGAAAATCAGGCACTCACTATCTGTAATGCATAGTCGCTGGAATCGCAGGCCGGCAGTTACCTGATCTTGGCGGGTTTCCCTGCCATCAAAGCCAAGGCATTTTTCAGTTCATTAAAAGAATATTCACGCTTCGCTGCAGGATATTGAAAGCGATTTCCGCCATCAGGTTTTCCTTATCGAGTGTTGGATTCACCTCCGCAATTTCGAAGCAGCAGATTTTCCGGTTCTGCATGAATTTGGAAATCAGGTCTTCCACTTCCCGCTCTTTCAGTCCATTGCTTACGGGCGTCCCCGTTCCCCTGGAGATGGAAGCGTCCAGGCTGTCCACATCGAAACTCAGGTAGATATCCGTGCAATCGCTGAGGTAGCGCGTTACTGCGCGGACTATATTTTCAGGGCCCTTCCGGCGTACTTCATTGGTGGTAATCACTTTCATGCCGTACTTCTCAATAAGCGCCCTTTCCTCGCGTTCGTAATCCCGCAGGCTGATGAATACGATGTCCTCGGGCAGCACTTTTGGGTTGATCTTCCCCATATTCTTGAGAGACTCCCAAAGTTTCTCCGTTTTTTCATCGAGGTCATGGACTTTGTTTTCCTCGTTGTCTTCGCCAATGCTGATGGAAAGCGGCATTCCGTGCATGTTACCGGAAGGAGTCGTGTACGGTGTATGGAGATCCGCATGCGCGTCTATCCAGATGACACCCAGTTTGCTTTTGGGTTTGGCCATCCTGATACCGGTGATCGTGGCGCCGGCCATGCTGTGGTCTCCACTGAGCACGACGGGAAAAAATCCCTGCTTCATACTGTCGCACACGGATTTGCTCACCCGTTCATACATCAGGTGAATGCCATGGATGCGTCTTGCATAGGGTGATTCAATCGGTTCAAAGAGGAGCTTGTTCTCATGCGGAACTTTTTCTGAAGGGAAATGAATGAAGAAGTTGCTCATGAAATCCAGGGCGGCAATCTTGATGGCGTCGATGCCGAGGCTCGCTCCGCGGGTACCGGCACCAATCTCAGATGCCACTTCGATGAGTTTAATATTTTTCATGATATAAGCTTGGGTCAACAATCGTTTGATGAACAGGGTGGAAGCGGGCGGTAAATCAGGCAATAAACAAGCTAGCCGGCCGGGAGTGGACGGGAGGAGAATGGAAGAATGGTATGAAGGGTTTGCCTCGTAAGCATCGCGTAGGTTCAAAAATAGGCTTTTCCCGTTATATGTCCAATCCGGTTGATCGGCCGCAGGACAACGGGACCAGGGTAGATGCTTCACAGAAAAAAAGAAATTGGGGGTTAGCCCGGTATTCTCTGTTGAAATCAGGTCAACGGGTTCTTCCCCTGTATGGAGCCTATGGCGTAGCGTGGCCTGAAACGCAGAAACATCTCTTCGCTATACCATTTAAATTTCCGTGTGTCCCGCACCACATCGCGATGTTCCTGCATCTTGTAGGCGAAGGCTTTCATGGACGCCCCGTCTTTCCACAGGCTGAAGGTAGCCTGGCGGTAAGCCGGTGCTTCCCCAATGCCAGCGGAAAAGAGCAGACCCGGTGCATCTTTCATTTGCTGGGACACCGGTCCCACGCGTTTCCAGAAATCCCTGAGTTTGCTGAACCGGATCGTGGCCCGGGTGAGCACTGCCATGGGTTCGGATGGGTCCAGCGGAACCAGTCCGTCCTGTACTGGCGAGAATCCGTCCCAACTGCCATGTCCTTCGGCTACTTCCAAACAAATGGTCCATTTTTCGCACCCGAACCGTTTCCACCAGCCGGATACAAATGAACCGTAGAGCTTTTGATGGAACAGATCCATGGCATCCTTAGACGGTACAAGTTCCAGCTTCTCGGAAAAATGAAGAATGGCCCATTGATGCCAGTCGGGGTGTAGGTCGAAAGACCCCGACCGCCCGCTTCCCATGAGACGGAAGAACCTGATATCCCTGCGTTTCCTCAATGGGACACGGAAGACTGCCATCGAACAAAGGGCAAAAAAGATGAAGCGGGTGGGGTAACGGGCGATGGTAAGGTAACAGTACAAAAGGAAATTCGATTTTAGGGGTTAGAAGTTAGAAGTAAATACAGTTGACTGGCAAGATTGTTAAATCTAACCTCCAACCTCCCAAATCTAACTTCTAATTTCCTCCCATCCGGATCATCACCCGTCCGTCGCCGTTTTGCATCTCTTTGAGGGGTTTGATATCGTAACCTTTGGGGATTTCAAAAACCTTGTCCTCAATGCTGGCATCCAGTTTTACACTGGTTACTACCGTATGCATTTTCATGCCGTTGCTGCGTTCCATGGAAATTTCCATGGGGTAGCCTTCTATCTGGTCAAGGCCATTCATGCCCATCATCATCATGCCACGGCCCATCGGGCCTCCGCCACCGCTTCCGGAACCAAAGCTCTGGGCGATTTTGAAGTCTGGACAATACCAGACCGTGGTGACATTGGTTTCACCGCGTTGGTCGCGGGTTTTTACCAGCGCTTTCTTGCAGGTGTAGCCGGCAATTTTCTTGCTTTCTTCGATATACTCAATTTCGGGTTTACGGGGCTGGCTCACCGGAATGCCAGCTTTTTCAAGGGAATCCCTGCGTTGCTTCCGGGCCGAGTCCATCCGGGCGCGCATGGCTTCGTTATCTTCTTCTGTACTGAAGTATCCCGTCTTACGTCCCATGGCTTCGATCAGGGTGGTGGTTTTTTTCTGTGTATGATCGATGATTACCATATTGTTGCCAAAATCACTCTGGCTTTCAATTTTGGAGAAGTCGCCCCGGTAATATGCAGTGACGCTGGATTCCATGCCGCCCGGCCCCCCGATCATCACAATCCTTTCGCCCCCTTCGCCCCCGGGACCGCCGCCAGGGCCTGCGCCTCCGGCGTTTTCAGGGAACTGGACCTCTGTTTTCATCTTCACAATCGCCTTATCAACGGTTTTCACCTGCCCCTGGCTGAGGGTAAATAGCAGTACTGCGGCGCTACAGGCAATTAAATGCTTGGTCATGGGATACAATTTAATATTGGATGCCAATTTCGGGAATATTCATGCACGCCCTGGTGTCCAAATATGTGAATGGCGGGAGGGGACTGCTTTTATTCGTGCACGGCCAGGACGGGAATATGTGAATGGTAGGCAAGTTTCTGGGTATGGCTGGTTTTAAAGAGCCCGCCCAGGAAACTGTGGCGTCTCGGTACCGTGATGATCAGGTCAGCACCAACGTCCTGGGCGAAGGTGTTGATGGATTCCACGAAGTCATACATGCGGATGAAGGAAAACTGCGGATCGTAGCCGGCCAGCATCTGTTCCATCTTCTGTTTTTCAATTTTGAATGGTTCTGTCAACTCCACGTAGTGTTCCGCGTCTACATTCACCACATGTAGCGTTGGATGGAGCAGGTCCAGCAGGTTGCGCAGGCTTTTGATCGGCGTGCTGGAAGCAACGTCCTTGAAATCACTGCAAAATACAACCGAGCGTATGGTCTGAAAACTGGCATTCGGGGGTATGATCAGTACCGGGCAAATATTCTGTTCTACCACCCTCAGGGTATTGCTGCCAATCAGGATCTGGTCAAGACGTGTAGCGCCCGTTATACCCATGATAATCAGGTCCAGTTCATGGTGATGAAATAGCTTTTCAAGATTGTTGATCAGGCCGCCTTCTTCCGCGATACAGACGATGGGTACACTGCCGAGGGGAATGAGCTCGAGTTTCAGGTTGTTCAGTGCGGACAGGGAAATCTGTTTGCGGGCATCATCGTCACTGTCAGCCATCAGGGATCCATCGATACCCGTGGTCACCGAGTCGAAGGCATTGTACAGGATAATGGAACAGTCTTCGATGCCTGCCGCCAGTTGTACGGCATAGCGGGCAGCGTTTTTGGAAGTTTCAGAAAAGTCAGTAGGTACGATGAATTTCTTCATGGGCGAACAATTTTTTGAACGTACAAAATACTTTAAAAAAAGGGAATCGCTACATTGGGCGTTCAAAATACTGTATGAAGCGATTGATTTTGTTATGCATGACCGGCATCATCGCCGGCATGCTCCAGGCGCAGCCTGAAACTCCTGGCATCATTCCAGCACCGGTGGAGTGGAAACCAGCTGAGGGTATTTTCAGCCTGAATCCGAGTTCATCGATCACTGTTTCCAACAATGATCCGGCTGTGTTGCGTACCGCTGAATTGCTTGCCCGTGCCTTGCGCGGTTCTTCGGGTTTTACCATACCGGTGCGGTCCGGGGACGTGATGACGAGGAATACCGGCAATATCCTGTTAACGGTCAATAAAGAAAACGACGCCACGCTGGGCACAGAAGGATACAGGCTCAGTATAAAGCCGGTCATGGTGTCCATCAGTGCAAACTCGGCGGCCGGTATTTTCTATGGCGTGCAATCGCTCCTGCAGCTAATGCCCCGGGAAGTGGACAGTCGCCAGCCTTTACAGAACGTACAATGGAATATACCCGGGATGGATATCATAGACTACCCTCGTTTTGGATGGCGGGGCCTGATGCTGGATGTGTCCCGGCATTTCTTCACCAAAGAGGAAGTGAAGGCATTCATTGATGAAATGGTACGCTACAAATTCAATCTACTTCACTGGCACCTGACCGATGATGAGGGATGGCGGATCGAAATCAAGAGCTATCCCAACCTCACCAAGAAAGGCGCATGGAGTGCCAGGAGGGTGGGGACCTTCGGGAATTTCCCGGCGCCAGCCCCGGATGAACCCAGGGATTACGGAGGGTTCTATACACAGAAAGATATCCGGGAGATCGTACAATACGCGTCTGAACGTTTCGTAAACATCCTTCCGGAAGTGGACGTTCCCGGCCACAGCCTCGCTACCATCGCCTCATACCCGGAGCTCTCCTGCACGCCGGGCGCGGATAAGTATGTGGTCCGCTCCGGGGAGAAAATCATGAACTGGTATTCCGGCGGATTCACCGCGCTGGTGGATAATACGTTATGCCCCGCGAATGAAAAAGTGTACACCTTCCTGGACAAAGTGTTCACGGAAATAGCAGCCCTGTTCCCGTTTGAATACATTCATATGGGGGGCGATGAGTGCGCCAAGAATTTCTGGGAGAAAAACCCGGAAGTGCTGGCCCTGATGAAGCGGGAAAAGCTCAAAGACATGCATGAAGTGCAGAGCTATTTCGTCAAGCGGGTTTCAAAGATCGTAGGATCCAAAGGGAAGAAAATGATCGGCTGGGATGAAATCCTGGAAGGTGGCCTGGCGCCAAATGCGGCCGTGATGAGCTGGCGCGGGATGAAAGGCGGTATTGAAGCGGCGAAGATGGGACATGAAGTGGTGATGAGTCCCACCACCTACGCGTACCTCGATTATATGCAGAGCGATCCCATCGTGGAGCCACCCGTATATGCATCCCTTCGCCTTAAGAAAGCCTACGAGTTTGAGCCGGTTCCGGAAGGGGTGAACCCCGCACTGATTAAGGGCGGCCAGGCGAATATCTGGAGCGAACAATTGTACAATACCCGCCATATGCAGTATATGGTGTGGCCGCGCGCCCTGGCCATCGCCGAAGCGGTCTGGAGTCCTAAAGCAGCCCGCAACTGGAACCGCTTCGCGGCCAGGGTAGAAGCCAATTTTGACCGGATGGATATGCGTTCGGTGAAGTATGCCCGGGCCATGTTCGATCCCATCTTCAACCCCAAAAAAGATGCAAATGGCCAATTGCTGGTTGAACTTTCCACCGAAGTGGAAGGACTCGATATTTATTACAGCTGGGACAATTCGCACCCGGATCCCTTCTATCCGCGCTACGACGGCCCGATGCGTGTGCCTAAAGATGCTTCCATGCTGAAAGCCGTGACCTACCGCAAGGGCAGGCAGATGGGGCGCCAGATAGACATACCGGTGAAGGAACTGGAAAAAAGGGCGGGTATCCAGAAATGAGTTATCACTAACGAAGACGTATAATGGAAAAATGGCGCGGCAAGGTTGTCTGGATCACCGGTGCTTCCGCCGGCATCGGGGAAGCGTTGGCGAAAGCTTTCTGGAAAAAGGGTGCCAACCTGGTGCTCTCCGCCCGTAGGGCATCGGAACTGGAAAGGGTATGCCGGGAGCTGGGGCATGCGCCCGGCCAGTCCGTGTTGAGCCTGGTCATCGATGTTGCTGAAACGGAACAGGCTGCCGGCTGGGTCAGTCAGGTCATGGGTGTGTACAGCCAGCTTGATGTTTTGATAAACAACGCGGGTGTGAGCCAGCGTTCTTACGCCATCGAAACATCGCTGGACGTAGACCGGCGTATCATGGAAGTGAATTATTTCGGTACGGTAGCCCTCACAAAGGCCGTCCTTCCATATATGCTGAAGGCCGGTAGCGGAGATATTGTGGTGATCAGCAGTATTTCCGGCAAATTCGGATTCTACCTCCGCAGTGCCTACGCCGCCTCCAAGCATGCGCTGCATGGTTTTTTTGACCGGGAAAATCCGCACCCATATTTCCCTGAATGCCCTGACGTCTGACGGGAGTGCCCATGGGGTCATGGACCAGGGACAGGAAGCGGGCAAATCGCCCGAAGCACTGGCGGAACGCATCATCCGCGGCCTGGAAAGGGGCGAAGAAGAAGTGAACTTCGGCGGCGGCGAAATGAAAGCGCTCTGGATCAAAAGGTTCTTCCCGCGGTTATTTTCCCGCCTGATCAGGAAACAAAAGCCCGAATAAGCCCTAATTTCGGTGTACCTTGCCGGTTTTTTAAACCTTACTCCACTCGTTTTCATGAGTCATTCGCCTATCATCGCCGGGATACAGCAGATTGGCATCGGTGTGCCCGATGTGCACGAAGCGTTTAACTGGTACAGGATCCATTTTGGCATGGACGTACCCATTTTTGAAGAGGCAGCGGAAGCAAACCTGATGCTTCCATACACCGGCGGCATGCCCCATAAACGGCATGCCATCCTGGCCCTGAACATGCGCGGGGGAGGTGGATTCGAAATCTGGCAGTACACCAGCCGCACGCCTCAGTATCCCATAGCAGAACCGTCCCTGGGCGACTATGGCCTGTTTTGCGCCCGCATCAAAACCGTGGATGTTGCAGGCAGTTTCGAGTACCTGAAATCGAAAAACGTGCGCCTGCTCTCCGGTCTCACCAAAGATCCGGGCGGGCATGAGACCTTTTACCTGAAAGATCCATGGAATAATATTTTCCAGGTAGTGAAAAGCGATTCGTGGTTTGGCAACAAGGGCATACGGCTGACAGGCGGACAGGCCGGTTGCATGATCGGCGTCTCCGATATCGAAGCCTCCAGGAAATTTTACGGCGATATCCTTGGTTATGATACCGTTGTGTACGATCAGGAAGGGATTTTTGAGGACATCAGCGGGTTGCCTGGCGGGGAAAGAAAAGTTCGCCGGGTATTGCTCAGGCACAGCAAACCAAGGGCCGGTGCTTTCTCCCGTCTGCTCGGCAGCAGTGAAATCGAACTGGTAAAGGCGTATGGGTATGAACCCCGGAAAATTTTCGAGAACCGCTATTGGGGCGACCTTGGTTTCATCCATCTCTGCTACGATATCACCCACCAGGATGCGATGAAAAAAAGGTGCGCGGAAAAGGGCCATCCCTATACGGTAGACAGTGGAACCACTTTTGACATGGGCGAAGCCGCCGGCCGGTTCAGCTATATCGAAGATCCGGACGGTACCCTGATCGAATTCGTGGAAACAAAGCGCATTCCTTTGCTCAAAAAAATCGGCTGGTACCTCAACCTGGACAAGCGGGACGCCACGCGGCCCCTGCCCGACTGGATGCTCAAAACACTGGGATTCAGCAGGGTAAAAGACTGACCCGAAGGCCGGAAGGCTTGCGACCACCCGCTTCTTTCCACAAAACAACGCTACATCGATCATAAGGGTCCCGGGATATTCCGGGACCCTTTTTCATGCTTCCATTTTCCTGGTCCGCAAAGATTCAACCCCATGCCTGAAAAATATTTTCTTCCAAGCGGAAATAATTTTTATATTTGTCTAGAAATAAATTTAGACAAGCCTAAAAATGTTCCGCCTTCACATCATACCTGTCTTTTTTTTGTACTTCGTTTTTCATGGGACGGAGGCAGGGGCGCAGTTGCCAGGAAGGGTGCAAACAGCGCGGCAAGACACCATACCATCGGACAGCATTCCCGGTAAGCGGGCGGGTGTGGTTGAAGAACGTGATTCCGCGTTTTCGAAAAGCATGGATGACATCGTGATATCCGGAACACTCCGCCCGGTGCGCAGGCTGGAGAGTCCTGTGGCGGTGGAAGTGTATACGCCGCAGTTTTTCCGGATGAACCCGGTGGCCTCCGTTTTTGAGGCCATGCAGGGCGTGAATGGCGTGCGTCCGCAGATCAACTGTAATATCTGCGCCACCGGGGATATTCATATTAACGGGATGGAAGGCCCCTATACGATGGTCACGATAGACGGGATGCCTATCGTGAGCAGCCTGTCCAGTGTGTACGGACTCTTTGGCATACCGTCCCAGCTGATCGAACGGGTGGAGGTGGTCAAAGGACCGGCTTCAGGGCTTTATGGCTCGGAAGCGGTGGGAGGGCTTATCAACATCATCACGCGGAATCCTTACCATGCACCCTCGGTGTCACTGGACCTGATGGCCAGCGGCTGGCAGGAATACCTGGCCGATGCCGGGGTTCGATGGAATGCCGGGAAAAAAGCCACGGCACTTACGGGTCTGCATGTGTTCCATTATGATCACCCGGTGGACGCAAATGCGGATGGTTTCACGGATTTGGCCCTGCAGAAGCGTGTGTCCCTTTTTCAAAAAATGAATTTTTCCGGGAAAGACAACCGGACAACCAGCATCGCCGCGCGGTATTTTTATGAAGACCGTTGGGGAGGAGAGATGAACTGGTCGAAGCGCTTCCGCGGCTCAGACAGCATCTACGGGGAAAGCATCTACACCAATCGCCTGGAACTGATTGGGAACTCCCCGTTACCTGTAACCGAAAATATGCAGTTTTCCTGGAGCTATAATTACCACCACCAGGATTCCTGGTATGGAAACACCCGCTACCTGGCTTCCCAGCATATTGGCTTCGGGCAGCTGACCTGGTATAAAAACATCCGGCGGCACGACCTGCTCTTTGGGTCTGCCGCGCGATATACGTTTTACGATGACAATTCCCCCGCCACCCGGGATTCGTCGGGAAACGGCAATAAGCCGAGCCGTGTGCTGCTCCCCGGCTTGTTTCTCCAGGATGAATGGAAGATCACGGACCGCTATACTTTGCTCTCCGGATTACGCGTTGACCACCATCCGGATCATGGCATGATCTTTATACCCCGGCTAGCCTTTAAATGGCGGACGGATAAGGCCGGCGTATTCCGCCTCAATGCAGGTACCGGGTTCCGCGTGGTCAATCTTTTCACGGAAGAACATGCCGCCCTTACCGGCGCGCGCCAGGTTGTCATTGCCGAATCGCTTGATCCGGAACGCAGCATGAATGTCAACCTCAACCATTACCTGCGCATTCCCTTATACCATGCTTTCCTCACCTTTGACGCCAGCCTGTGGTATACCCGGTTCTCCAACCAGATCATTCCCGATTATGATACCAATCCAAACCAGATCATCTACCGCAACCTGAACGGATATGCCATTTCGAAGGGAGCCAGCCTGAATACCGAATTCAACTGGAAAAACCAGTTTCGTGTGCAGGCCGGACTCACCCTGCAGGATATCCGGCAGACCAGGGAACTGGCGGATGGGAAAATGGAAACCACCCGGCCGGTACTCACGGAATCCTGGAGCGGTGTGTGGTCTGTGGGTTGCAGGATTCCCGGCGTTGGTATATGGGTTGACTACACGGGTAACATATATGGACCGATGAGGCTGCCTTTACTGGGCGGACTAGACCCCCGGAAGCCGGAATCGCCCGTCTGGAGTATCCAGAATCTCCAGTTGACCAAACGCGTCGGCCCATCATTTGAACTATACGGGGGCATTAAAAACCTGCTTAACTGGACGCCCGTGGGGGGTAATCCTTTCATCATCGCCCGGGCAGAGGACCCCTTTGATAAGAATGTTGAATATGACAGCAACGGGCAGGTAGTTTCAACGCCCTCCAATCCTTATGCCCTCACTTTTGACCCTACCTACGTGTATGCTCCCAACCAGGGGAGACGTTTATTCCTGGGTATCCGGTATACGCTTTCTCAGAAGCCCGGCACTGTTGATGGAAAAAAATAGGCTTATTACCGCATGGATGCCGGGCCAGACGGCACCCAAATAGCAGATGTCGTTTTTTTTCTGTCTGATATTGCCTAATTTCACCCGGTGAGAAAGCTGGTTGTCATACTTTTTGCCCTGCAGGTGGTCAGTGCCGGATACCTTCCGGCAGAACTGATCAAGTTGGGAAACCTTTACCAGCATTTCATGGAGCATCAGAAAGAGGGCAGTGAAATCAGTCTCGCGCAATTCATACGCCTTCATTATTTTGACGAGAAGCATGAAGCCTCGGATCCTAAAAACCATGAGAGCCTTCCATTGCAACATACAGGCCATATCATGACCATGTTTTTCCAGGCACCCGCAGAGGCAATCCATATCGGATATGCCGATGTTGATTGCATGAAAAGCTATACGCTCCTCAACGATCAATCCTTCACGGCCGGCAATCCCGCCGCTATTTTCCAGCCCCCGCGGTTGTCCTGATCGAACAGGTAGACCTGCATTTTTTGTTTCTAACATTTGACGCTTTTTTATGCTGAATGCCATCATTCGCTTTTCCATTCGGAACAAGCTGATCGTTAGTTTATTCATTGTAGGCTGGATTGTCTGGGGGCTCATTGAACTGAGCAAACTTCCGATCGATGCCCTGCCGGACATTACTTCCAACCAGGTACAGGTCATTACAGTTTCGCCCACGCTGGCTTCGCCGGAAGTGGAAAGACTGATCACGTTCCCCATCGAACAGGCTTCGTCGAATATTCCGGGTATTAAGGAGATCCGCTCCATTTCCCGTTTCGGACTGTCCGTGGTTACGATCGTATTTGACGATAAAACCGATATCTACTGGGCCCGTCAGCAGGTGAATGAACGGTTGGTGCTGGTCAAGGATGAAATCCCCAGGGATGCCGGCATCCCGGAACTGGCACCGGTAACCACCGGCCTGGGGGAGATTTACCAGTATATCGTCCGTCCGGCGAAAGGGTATGAAGGGAAATATTCCCTGGAAGAATTGAGAACGATTCAGGACTGGATTATACGCAGGCAGTTGCTGGGAACCCCCGGTGTGGCTGATGTGAGCAGTTTTGGCGGACATCTCAAGCAATATGAAGTGTCTGTCAAGCCGGACCGACTAAAGAGTATGGGACTTACCATCCAGGACATTTTTGATGCGCTGGAACGCAATAACCAGAATTCCGGGGGATCCTATATTGAAAAAGGACCTGCTGTCCTGTTTATCCGGAGTGAGGGTATGGCCCGCACGCTGGAAGATATCGCCCAAATACCCATTAAAGCCAGTTCCGGAGGCGTGCCTGTATATATCCGCGATGTGGCCGAAGTGCGCATAGGCCAGGCCGTCCGGTATGGGGCGATGACCTGGATGGACAAGGGAGAAGTGGCGGGTGCGGTAGTGCTGATGCTGAAAGGAGAGAACGCCTCCCAGGTGATTGAAAGGGTGTCAGACAGGATGGAAAAAATCCGGAAGACCCTGCCCGAAGGGGTGGAAGTGGAAACTTTTTACGACCGTACCAAGATGGTGAACCGTGCCATTAAAACGGTTAAGACGAACCTTCTCGAAGGCGCCCTCATTGTTGTTTTCGTGCTCGTGTTTTTCCTGGGCAACCTCCGGGCAGGCCTGATCGTGGCGTCGGTGATACCGCTTTCCATGCTTTTCGCCGTTGCCATGATGAACATGTTTCACGTATCCGGTAACCTGATGAGCCTCGGGGCGCTCGACTTCGGCCTGATCGTGGATGGTGCGGTGATCATCGTGGAAGCCGTGCTGCACCGGCTGTATCACAGCAAACACCAGCATGGGGAATTGAAACTCCGTCAGCAACAGATGGATGAAGCCGTAGGGCAGTCGGCTTCCCGCATGATGAATGCCGCCGTATTCGGACAGATCATCATCCTCATCGTCTACCTGCCGATCCTGAGCGCCCCATGGCGCAAACGGTGGCTTTCGCCCTGATTGGTGCATTTATCCTGTCACTCACGTACGTACCGATGATTACGTCGATGGTCCTTTCTAAAAAGGTGATGCATACGGACAATATTTCAGACAAAATCATGGCCGTCATCCAGGCATTCTACCAGAAAACCCTGCACAAAGCCCTGGAGTTCCCGAAGACCATCCTGGC
>JALOMP010000149.1 GCA_025455365.1 Chitinophagaceae bacterium
GCATACGCGTGCCTACACCTGGAAGGATACCTTCACCAACGTGTATCTGATGCTGATGAACGGTATGCTTGACCTGTTGTTCAGGGGATTTTACGTCCTTGCCCTTGACTATGCATGGCGGCACCGGGTGATTGAATTCGAGGAAGCCTGGCTTTACTGGACGCTGCTGGTGCTGGCCGAAGATTTCCTGTATTACTGGCTGCACCGCTTTGATCATGAAATCCGCTTCTTCTGGGCTGTACACGTGACCCACCACTCTTCGGAACAAATGAATTTCTCCGTGGGTTTTCGCTCCTCCGTATTCCAGCCCCTGTACCGCTTTCTATATTTCATGCCGCTTGGATTCTTCGGCTTTGAACCGGTGGACATCCTTTTCGCATACTCGGCCACGCAGATCTGGGGCATCTTCGTTCATACGGAACTTATCCATAAAATGGGGTGGCTGGAACATTTCCTGGTGACGCCTTCGCACCACCGCGTGCACCATGCGTCCAATGCAAAATACCTGGATAAGAACATGGGCATGTTCCTGATCATCTGGGACAAACTTTTCGGCACCTTCCAGCCTGAATTGCCGGCAACCGCTTACCAGCCCCTGAAATACGGGCTCACGACACCCGTGGAAAATGAAAACCCCGGAAGGGTCATCTTCCATGAATGGAACGCGATCTGGCAGGATCTCCGGAGAAACGATATCAGCTGGCGGGAAAAAATGGGATACCTCTTCGGGCCACCTGGCTGGAGCCACGACGGAAGCCGGCAGACGAGTGAGGAAATGCGCGCGTTGGAAGAAGGTAGAAGTGAGATTTTGGAAGTAAGAAGTGAAAGCAGCCCCACGTCTAACTTCTAAAATCGTATATCTCACTTCTCCAGTTCAATCAGTCCTTCCAGCACATAATACACGGCCGGGCAAAAGCTCGCATTCTTCAGCGTTATCCGGGGACGCTTCAGGAAAACATCTTCATCGGTATAAGGGAAACGACGGCAGTCGGATGGCCGGTCCTCGTAAATGGAACAATGGTTGTCCGCGCCCAGGAAGGGACAGGGTACCGTCTTCACCACGTAGTCCCCTTCATCGTCGAGTTTCAGGTATGTATCAATAAAAACACTTTCCTTCATCTTCAGCAACCTGCTGATCCGCTTTATATCGGGGGTTTTGAAGCGGGGTGAATAATTCTTGCAGCAACGGGCACATTGCAGGCAGTCGATCTTGCTGAACGCTTCCTCGTGCAATCCGGGCAGTTGCTTCAACACGGTATTCCGGTTGGCGCGCTCCAGGTAACGCTTGTACATTTTAGACCTTTCCGCCGATTTCTTTTCCCAGTTTTTAAGGATATCCTCCTTCATTAAGCAAATTTCAACAAATACCAGCGAATAATGTATATATCTGAAACCTCAAATGTGAACATTTACGGTTTTCAACTAAGCCAGCCTTACGTTAACTTTGCATCGCCAGCCGAAAAGGCATGCCCGGTTTCGGGCGAAATGCCGGCAATAGTAACCCTCGCGCACTTTTGAATGATTTGCATATGAACCTTTTTGAACAGCAATCCCAGGAATTTCTTCAGAGACATAACGGACCCACCGGCACGGAAACCAGGAAAATGCTCGCCACGATAGGCGAAAGCAGCCTGTCTGCGCTGGTAGACAAAACCGTGCCCGGCCCCATCCGCATGCAGCAGGAACTGGACATCCCGGGAGCGATGAGCGAAGCGGAATATCTCTCCCATATCAAGGACATCAGCCTGCGTAACAAATTGTTCAAAACTTATATCGGGCAGGGGTATTACGACACCCATACGCCCAGCGTCATTCTCCGGAACATTTTTGAGAACCCGGGATGGTATACGCAGTACACCCCCTACCAGGCCGAGATTTCACAGGGACGCCTGGAAAGCCTGCTGAATTTCCAGACCATGGTGAGCGACCTCACAGGGCTGCCCATCGCCAATGCATCCCTGCTCGACGAAGCCACCGCCGCGGCCGAAGCCATGACCATGTGCTTCAACATGCTGAACAGGCAGGACCATATCGAGCGTCCCAGGTTTTTTGTAGACGAAGACATCTTCCCCCAGACCATCGACGTGCTGCTGACACGCGCCGTACCCGTGGGTATTGAAATCGTTGTGGGCAATATTGATACGATCAACCTGGATGACACCTACTTCGGCGCCATCGTCCAATATCCAAATGATAAAGGTGCGCTGGTGGACTACCGGAGCTTCATCACAAGTGTTCACCAACATGGCGCTTATGCGATCATGGCCACGGACCTGCTGGCACTCACCCTCCTGACACCGCCCGGTGAACTGGGTGCGGACGTAGCCTGTGGCTCCGCGCAGCGATTCGGTGTACCGCTGGGATATGGCGGCCCGCATGCGGCCTTCTTCGCCGCAAAGGAGGATTTCAAACGGAATATGCCCGGCCGGATCATCGGCGTCAGCATAGACGCAGACGGCAAACGGGCCCTGCGCATGGCCCTGCAGACCCGCGAACAGCATATCAAGCGAGAGAAAGCGACTTCCAATATTTGCACGGCCCAGGCCCTGCTGGCCAATATGGCGGCCATGTATGCGGTGTACCACGGTCCGGAAGGATTGAAAACGATCGCCAAACGCGTGGCCCTGCTGACCCAGACGGCCGCGGAAGCCCTGCTTGAACTGGGTTATGAAATCCTGTCTGACAGCTTTTTCGACACGCTCAGCATACGGGTTCCCGACGTGGAAGCCATCCGCAGGAAAGCGATTGCCCAGCATATCAACCTGCGTTACCGCACGGACAACGTCGTGTCATTCTCGATTGATGAAACCACCAGCGTCACAGACATGTTTGACCTGATCAACTGTTTCCAGAACGACCGCGACCCGGTGGGATTCTCCATGTCCGACGATGAAATCCTGAAACATATCCCATCCGACCTTACACGTACGTCTGAGTTCCTTACACATCCTGTCTTTCATGAGCACCATAGCGAGAGCAAGATGATGCGATATATCAAAAGACTGGAAAACAAGGATCTTTCATTGAACACATCGATGATTTCCCTGGGCAGTTGCACGATGAAACTGAATGCCGCTACGGAAATGATTCCCCTCAGCTGGAACCATTGGAGCAGGATTCACCCCTTTGTACCGGCCAACCAGGCGGAAGGATACCAGCAGATCGTTGATGAACTATCCGAGTACCTGTGCAGGATCACGGCCTTCGATGCCTGCAGCCTGCAGCCCAACAGCGGCGCCCAGGGAGAATACGCAGGGCTGCTCACCATCCGCGATTACCATGAATCCCGGGGCGATCATCATCGCAGGGTCATGCTGATCCCCATCTCCGCACACGGAACCAACCCCGCATCCGCCGTCATGGCCGGCATGAAAGTGGTGGTGGTCAAGGCGCTCGACAATGGCTATATCGACATGAACGACCTTGCTGAAAAGGCCAACCAGTACAGCAATGAACTGGCCGGAATCATGATCACCTATCCCAGCACCTACGGCGTATACGAAGAAACCGTCAAGGATATCACCGCCATCATTCACGAGCACGGCGGGCAGGTATATATGGACGGCGCGAATATGAATGCACAAGTGGGACTCACGGCCCCCGGCTTGATCGGCGCGGACGTATGCCACTTAAACCTGCACAAAACCTTCGCCATCCCGCATGGCGGCGGCGGCCCCGGCATGGGACCCATCTGTGTAAAAGCACACCTCGCTCCATTCCTGCCAGGCCATGTACATACCCTTAACCGGAACACAAACGTGGCCAACCACCAGTCGGCCGTCAGCGCGGCCCCCTACGGAAGCGCCAGCATCCTGCTGATCAGTTACGGTTATATCCGCCTGCTTGGGGCGAAGGGTGTACGCGAAGCAACCGAATTTGCCATCCTGAACGCTAACTATATGCGTGCGCGCCTGCAGAAAGAGTTTGATATTCTATACCTCGGCACCAACGGCACCTGTGCGCACGAATTCATCGTGGACCTTCGCCCCTTCAAAAAGAGCGCCGAAGTGGAAGCAGAAGATGTAGCCAAGCGATTGATGGACTACGGATTCCACGCCCCCACCATGAGTTTCCCGGTTCCGGGCACCATCATGATTGAACCCACCGAAAGCGAGGACAAGGCCGAGCTGGACCGTTTCTGTGATGCGCTGCTCAGCATCCGCCAGGAAATACGCGAGATCGAAGAAGGGCAGGCGGACAAGAAATCAAACGTACTTAAACACGCGCCGCATACGCAGGAGACAGTACTGTCAGACGACTGGTCCAGGCCTTACAGCCGGGAGAAAGCCGCATTCCCGCTGGCCTATGTTCGGGAAAATAAATTCTGGCCCTCGGTGTCCAGGGTGAATAACACCCATGGCGACCGCCACCTGGTATGCACCTGTGAGCCGGTGAGCAGTTACGCGGAAGCATAAGCGAAAAATGGACGCCGGACCGGATACCGCCATCACAGGAATCTTACCCGGCCACATTCGCCCTGCAGATATAAGATTGATCCGGCAGCCTAGCTGCCGGATTTTTTCTTTTTCAACAACCCGTTGAGGACGCCTTTCACTGCTTCGCCCGAGGATTCCTTTACCCGGTCCGTGGTGGCGGTCTTTCCCGCGTTGCTGTCCGCTTCTCCTTTCAATGTACGGATCAGGTCTGATTTGTAACCCTGCACGGCCTGGTCGCGGATGAGTTTCGCGGAGTCCTTCAGGGCATTACCCGTGGCGTATGCCACCTGCCTGAGGCTGTCTTTTTTCTGCTCCACAAAAGCGCCCGCCTGTGCCTTGAATGCGTCCGCTGCACCCTTCGCCGACTGCCTGAAGTCGATATGGATGGTAGGTTTTTGAATGGTCCCGCCAATCCTTGCATTCAGCGGAACGGTTTCACCGAGCGAAACAGGTATTCCTTTCGCGCCGGCTTCGCTGCTTAGCCGGTTCATCAACGCGTTGCCTTTTTCTCCCATCATCGCCCTGGGCACCTGCATGACCAGCAGGTAATCCATGACCTGGTCGATACCCTGTGTGCCGCCAATGTCTGTTTCAATTCCGCCCAGGTTAACATGGAAGGGCTTCACCAACACCTTGCCCTGGCTGACCCGCACATAATTCTTGATATCCCTGAGCGTGATATCGCCCAGTCCCGAAACACCCAGCTCAGAAGCAAGCTTTTCGACAGGCGCGAATTTCTTCAACACACCATCCACTAAAAACAGCGACCCCTGCCCTTCTAGGGTGGACAGGTCGGGCATCATATCTTTTCCCAACAGGCCGCTGAGTTTCATGGTTGAATGCATGCGGCCGGAGATGAACTGACCCACCGGCATTAGTTTCTGTACGGTATTATAGGCGTAGAAAGTCTTCTGGATATCCATATTCGTCATCCGGTACTCCATGGCGACTGCCGGATGGCCGTTCGCATCCCGGGTATCGTAGCGTCCGTTCATCGTGATGGAGCCGTCGAGTGCTTCCATACGAACTTCTTCCAGGATCACCTGTTCATCTCGAACGATCAGTGTACCGCGCAGGTTTGCATAGCTCACCTTGTCATAGACAAGTTCATCCGCGGAGGCATCCAGCTGCAGGTCGATCCGCGCCGGAACAAGGAAGACAGTACTGTTCACGGAGTCTTCGCCGGTCCCCGTTTCCGTGCCGATCCAGTCGTTCAGCATCACCTTGTCCGCTTTCACGGTCAGCGCGCCCTTCAGGGTTTCTTTCTCCAATGCATAACCGATAAAATGCTCAACCCTGCCTTTCACCTGGACGAGGGTGCCTTTGTGGCCGGCTTCGAACTCCAGCAGGTCCATTGCCCGGTTGGAGAATCCCATTCGCGCCCGGGAAACCCTGACGCCTTCCGGGTAATCCTTCGACACATAACGCAGGTCATCGACGCGCAGGTCCCCCTCAACGCGGATCTCGTCAAATCGCTTTTCAGCATAGGCTTTCCTGCTTCCGTCGAAATGCACGTCCGCGGCCATTTTCCCGGACAGTTTCACATCCGGCCCTTGCTTCGTGTAGGCCATCAGGTTAGCCAGGTTCATTTCCGTCTTCAGCCAGCCGTTGGCGTTGATGTCTGTCATGGGCCGGGAAACCAGGATTTCAAAATCGAGCGGGTCTGTTCCGATCTCCAGGTGGCCGCCGGAGATCGAGATATTGGTATGGTCCGCCACCCCGTTTTCATTCCGTACAGACACCTGCATGCGGCCATTCCGGATCGGGGCAGGGATATCTTTCGCCGTATAGGAAAGACCTTCCACATCCAGGCGGCCGCCCGCGCGGAAAGAAGCATCCTCATTTTCCATCCCGGCCATACGGCCGCTGGCAAAAAGATCCGCATCCACCGTACCTGCCAGGGATGTGCCTGGTGACAGCGGGATGAAACGCTGCACCTTTTGCAGGTCCAGCCTCCCTTTGACCATCGCATCGAGGTATTGATGGCTGAGCGGATGGTGAAAAATCAGCTTCATGTCCACGGGATCCTGGCCGAATAAAAAGTGTGCCCTGCTGAGGTCCACCAACAAGCTGTCCTCGTGCCCGTCCGGGTTCTTCAATGAAAGGCTTAGACTGATGTCGCGGACTGCCTCGGGCAGTTGAGGGTATTTGAAGAACCCTTCCTGCACACCAAGGTTCAATTCATATGCAGGCAACTGTTGGCTGGCATAGGTTCCTTTTACCCAGCCATGCAGGCTGAAACTGCCCCCTGCTTTCACATCCCGGAAATCTTTTGCATACACGGCGGGAATCATCGACAACAGTTGCCGGAAATCCTTTGAAGGCGAAGCAAAACGGATATCCATGCGGTAGCTGGTATCATCCGGCAACTGGAAAAATCCATCCGTAAGCAGGTCGAGTTCATTCAGGCGGATGGCCGTATTCATGAAGCGGTAGGTCTGCGTGGCCGGTTCAATCCAGAGATCGGACCGGACATCCGCCACCACCTTGCTGAGATAAGGAATTTTTTCATAGGTCAGGTCTACCGTCGCCGCCTGGGTGGAAGTATTCAGCTGAAAGTCGCCTCCGTCAAGGCGTGCCCGGCCTTCATGCGTTAAACCCGCGATTTCGGCTTGTAAGTCCATGGTTTCATCCGCATAGAGCAGGT
>JALOMP010000009.1 GCA_025455365.1 Chitinophagaceae bacterium
TTTCCAGTCCTCAACGAGCGGATCACGGCCACGGATACTTTCTTATCCTACCGCCCTGACGCGGAAGAGGCATTGTCATGGGATCCGATCTGGACGGGAAATGGCTTGATAGAAAAAATGTCTGCCATTGAATCCATCCTGGAAAAGTGGTGGCAGCCATTTTCTCATCCGTTTCTGGACCAGGCCATCCAACGCCTGGCTGAAGACCTAGCCTTGACTACCGAAGCGCTTGCACAACACGTTGGCATTTCCAGGAAAACCATGCACCAACATTTTGAAAAATACCTCGGATTGTCTCCTTCGCAGTACCGGAAGATCACCCGGTTCCGGAACGCCGTTCGGGAAAAAATGGAAAGCCGGCAGCCCCAAACCCTTACAGAACTTGCATATGCCATGGAGTTTTTTGACCAGAGCCATATGATACGTGATTTCAAATCGCTCACCGGCTTTATCCCGCGGGAGTATTTTAAGAAAATCCGAACGATGGAAAAAAGCTCGATCCAGTGGATGATGCGATAGGGTTACAGATATACAATTTTACCCGCAAAAGGGTGGTGATATTTGGATCATTAACGCAGATTATATGAACCTGGTCATGTCTACCCCCAAGCCTGCCTGGACAGGCATTTTGCTGGCAGCTTTCGGCGTGCCACTGATCATCCTTTTCTTCGCGCAGGCATCACCTGAAGGAGCGTATAGCAGCCGCTTCATCATGGGCCAGAGTGAACTGGCGATCCTGGCTTTTACAGCGCTGTTTCTTGCCTGGATCCTGCGGGTGGAGCGAGAGCCCCTTTCCTCTATCGGTTTGCACAACCGGCATTGGGGTAGGTCCATCCTTTGGGGACTTGGCGGGATGGCGGTCAGTTTTGTCGTGGCGGCCCTGCTGCTGTTTATTTTCAGTAAAGTGGGCATTGCATTCGGACAGGGGGCGGAAGCAAAAAAGTTTGACACGGTATCTCCCTTGGTGATTTTGCTGATGGTTGTCCGCGCGGGTATTGCAGAGGAGGTTTTTTACCGGGGGTACCTGATGGAGCGACTGGCCCGCGTTCGGAATCATTGGGTGGTTTATTTCATCCTTCCCCTGGTATTGTTCGCCCTCTGGCATTACCGCCAGGGGGTAGGTGGCATCATCCTTTCTTTTTGCCTCGGTGCGGTCCTGGCTGCCATGTACTGGAAGAAGCGCGACCTGAAAGCGAATATCATCGCGCATTTCCTGGTGGACTTTATCCCGAATGTGCTGGTTCCGCTCGTAGGGGTCTGATGAAAGCCTCTCAGAAGGGCCTTTGGCGAACCAAATACTCAGTATTTCTCCCGTTTACTCATTCTTCGGTGCGGACCTGAAATTCTTAGGGCAGATTTGCTTAAAAGCAAACGATGAAAAAGCTATCTCTCCTCGTCTTTGTGTTTTCCCTTTATGCCATGTCATTGAATGCTCAGCAAAACCGTATTCCGGATATCCTGAACCACCCCTGGGTACTGGAGAAGGAGACCATGAGCGGTGTGGGAACGCACCAGTCGCTTCCCGAAAATACCGTCCTCCTGCTCCGGCCGGACTATACCTGGACCTCCAGCGCCCCAATCGAAGGCATGCGCGAGGGCTCCTGGAGGGAAACCGGCAAGGAGTCACTGACGATGGCAATGGCGGGCAACCGCAAAGCGGAACTTCGGGTGCTCGATGACGGTCGTTTGAGACTGATCATCCCGTCCGGACTGGCGAAGACAACGGTGTATTGGAAAAAAGAAGGTCGATGAATCCTGGCAGCGCCTCTACCCAGGTATGGTTCTGTCGTGTTTGCTGCGCGAAAGACAATGCTCATACTCCCGCGAAAACCATTTTTGGACCCCTGCCGGAAATTGAAAAAGCCTTACACATCAAGTATGATCTGTAAGGCTTTTTACGGGTTGGTGCCCAGGACTGGATTCGAACCAGCACACCCTTGCGAGCGCTGCGACCTGAACACAGTGCGTCTACCAATTTCGCCACCTGGGCAGGTGAGAAGTGAGATTTCAGATTTTGGACGTTAGAAGTACTTCAAACTTCCAACTTCGTATATCCGAAATCCGCATTCAGGGGGTGCAAATATAAGAAGATGATGAGCGCGCAGCCCACCTGGTATTCGCCGGCCGGGAATCTTTTGGGATAGGTTCCGGGGATCACTACGCTTCTGGCCGGAACGCGGCCACGGTATTCAACGGGTGTATCGCCGCTCACATCAATGATTTTGGTGGATTGCGTCAGCACCACATTCGCGCCCAGCACGGCTTCCTTCTCCACGATCACACCTTCCACCACGATGCAGCGGCTGCCGATAAAGCACCCGTCTTCAATGATGACAGGGCTGGCCTGCAAGGGCTCCAGTACGCCTCCGATACCCACACCGCCGCTCAGGTGCACACCCTTGCCGATCTGGGCGCAACTACCCACTGTAGCCCAGGTGTCCACCATGGTGCCTTCGTCCACATAAGCGCCGATATTAACATAAGATGGCATGAGCACCACATTTTTAGCGAGGTAGGCGCCATACCGGGCAACCGCATGCGGCACGGCGCGTACGCCAAGCGACTGGTAATCATGCTTGAGCAACATTTTATCGTAGAACTCAAATGGCTCCAGCTGCCATGTCTGCATGGGCTGTATGGCAAAGTACATCAGGATGGCCTGCTTTACCCATTCGTTCACCACCCATCCGTTCCCGGTAGGGGAAGAGACCCGAAGCCTTCCTTTGTCCACCTCCTCGATCACGGCCCTTACCGCATCCGCATAGGTCTTGTCTTTCAACAGTTCCCGGTTATTCCAGGCCGTTTGGATCAGGGCATTCAATTCCATGGGCAATTTTTTGCAAACATACTCCGTGGAAAAGTTTTTAAAAATTCTTTATTGATTATCAATGCCCGCAGGTTGCCGATCGTATTTGCCCCTAACAGCGAATGCTTTGCCACCATAGATTTGCTGCCATGGACTTCTTAAAGGATGTGGACGCGGCCCTGCCGGTTCTCGCGGATGGCGGACTGGTGCTGTTTCCGGCTGACCAATGGTGGGCGCTGGGCTGTGATGCCACCAACGAGGAAGCGGCCTATAACCTGCTGGCCACGGGCATCCAGTATGTCCATCCATTTCTTCATCTCATGGTCCAGGAGGAGAAGGATATCCTCCGTTTTGTACCCCAACCCGGCATAAAGATTTTCGACTATCTCGTTGGGGCCGACCGCCCTTCACATGCTATTTATGAACACGTATCTGGTATCGCCCCGTTACTCCTGCTGGAAAACCAAAGTATGGCGATCCGGACGCCCATGTCCTCCTTCTGCCGGCACCTGGTGAAGAGACTCCGGAGGCCTGTGATGACCGTAGCAGCCGCTTTCCCAGGTAAACCCGCTCCGTCTTATTACAGCGAAGTCCCCGCAGAACTTGCCGCCGCCGCGTCTTATGCGGTACAGTACCGCCGTTCGCTTCGCATGGTTTCCAAACCGTCCAGTGTCGTACGGTGGCACGATGATGGATCCATTTCTATTTTCCTGTCTTAGGGACCGCAACATGCCCTCCTTAAGCTTTAATTTTGGCCCATGGCGCCAAAACGCATTCTTATCATCCAGACTGCCTTCATCGGTGATGTTGTGCTGGCCACTGCGATCCTTGAAAAGCTGGCGGCATACTACCCGCAGGCCCGTATTGACTTCCTGGTGCGAAAAGGCAATGAAGGACTGCTGAAGGGGCATCCGAAACTCGGCGAGTTGCTGGTATGGGACAAGAAAGGAAGCAAGTACCGGAACCTCTTCGGCCTCCTGCGCAGGATCCGGAAAAGCCGGTACGATGTGGTGGTGAACGTACAGCGGTTTGCGGCCACCGGTTGGCTTACGGCATTTTCCGGGGCGAAGGAAACCGTGGGGTTCGACAAAAACCCCTGGAGTTTCCTGTTCAGTAAACGCATAACCCATACCGTTAGCACGCCTGGAAATCCCCTGCATGAAGTTGACCGGAACCAGCGCCTCATCGCCCACCTGACTGACGCGTTCCCGGCCAGGCCGAAATTATATCCACGTCCTGAAGACGACGAGCAAACAAGGCCGTACAAAACATCGTCCTATATCTGCATCGCCCCCGCATCCGTCTGGTTCACCAAACAATACCCCGCGGACCAGTGGGTATCATTCATCCGGAAACTGCCCATGGACCTGAACCTGTACCTCCTGGGTGGACCGGGAGACCATGCCCTGTGCGAGCAAATTCGGGAACAGGCGGGAGGAGAACAGGATCAAAAAGGTGATAGGTGGGAGGCGGGTGAGCGCAGGATTGTAAATCTTTGCGGCACCCTCGGTTTCCTGGCATCAGCGAGTTTGCAGAGGGATGCCTTGATGAGTTATGTGAACGATTCCGCACCGATGCATTTTTCCAGTGCCGTGAACGGCCCCGTCACGGCTGTGTATTGTTCCACACTTCCTTCATTCGGTTTCGGCCCTTTGTCCGACCGCTCCCATATCGTGGAAGTTGACCGGAAACTACCCTGCCGCCCCTGCGGTCTGCACGGCCGGAAAGCCTGTCCCGAAGGACATTTCAACTGTGCCCGGCTGATTCGGGATGAGCAGTTGCTGGAGGCGATAATGTAGTTAGTTCATGGTTCATAGTTCATTGTTCATTGTTCATGGTTCATAGTTCATGGTTCATAGTTCATGACAGCAGCCATAATACCTTGTATTATTGTTATCCTGGAAATTGCTTTCAACCATGAACCATGAACTATGAACCATGAACCATTAACAATGTATCATACCTTTGCCGCATGGATATCCGGTGCACTCCCCTGGAAGAATCGCTGATCAGGCAGATCTCCGCCGCCGTGCAGGACGCTGGCATTGAGAGCTACCTGATCGGTGGTTTTGTGCGGGACAAGATTCTTGGACGCACCCACCAGCCGGACATGGATATTGTTTGCGTGGGCGATGGCATTGACCTGGCGCATCGTGTGGCCAGGCGTTTCAAGCCCCATCCAACGGTCTCGTATTTCAAGAATTTCGGCACCGCCCATATCCGCGTGGACAATTACGATATCGAATTCGTAGGCGCGCGCAAAGAGAGTTATTCCTATCATTCCCGGAACCCGGAAGTGGCGCCCGGTACCCTCCAGGACGACCAGCTGCGGCGTGATTTCACCATCAACGCCATGGCCATCAGCCTCAACCGCGCGGATTATGGGACATTGCTGGATCCTTTCCATGGCCGGGAAGACCTCGAAAGGAAAATCATCCGCACGCCGCTGGACCCGGAGCAGACCTTTATTGACGATCCCCTGCGCATGTTGCGCGCCATCCGGTTCGCTTCCCAACTGGGATTTGCCATCGAACAGAAAACGCTGGACGGTATCTGCCAGCATATCGACCGCATCCGGATCGTATCCCAGGAACGGGTAACCGAAGAACTGAACAAGATGCTGATGTGCCCCAGGCCATCCGTGGGTCTCGACCTGATGTACCGGACCGGGCTCATGCACCTGGTATTCCCGGAAATGGTACAGCTGGCGGGCGCGGAATACAAGGAAGGAGTAGGCCATAAAGATAACTTCTACCATACCCTGCAGGTGCTGGACAATATCGCGCCCCATACGGATGATCTCTGGCTGCGCTGGGCGGCGGTGCTGCATGACATCGGAAAGCCGGCAACCAAACGATTCGAAGAGGGTAACGGATGGACTTTCCACGGCCATGAAGTGGTTGGGGGGCGGATGGTTCCAAGGATATTCGCCCAGCTCAAACTGCCGCAGCATGAAAAAATGCGCTTTGTCAGAAAGTTGGTAGAACTGCATCTTCGCCCCATCAGCCTGACGAAGGAGAATATCACGGACTCGGCTATCCGAAGACTGCTCTTTGATGCAGGCGAAGACCTCGAAGCGCTGATGACACTTTGTGAGGCGGATATCACGTCTAAAAACAAGGCCCGTGTCCGCCGTTACCTCGCCAATTTCGAGATGGTCCGAAACCGCCTGAAGGAAGTGGAGGAGAAAGACCAGCTCAGGAACTGGCAGCCGCCGGTGACCGGGGAGATGATCATGAAGACCTTCGGCCTTCCACCTTCCAAAGTGGTAGGCGATATTAAGACCGCGATCCGTGAGGCCATCCTGGATGGAGAAATCCCCAATACACCCGAAGCTGCCTGGCAACTGATGCTCGACAAAGCCCGGGCGCTAAACCTGGAGCCCGTGGTGAGCAGGTAGGGGTAACTGCTTGTCAAGGTTCGCCCATGGCTTCCGGTAAAAACCATTCGCCCACGGTCAACCGCCATCCGTAATTTTTACGTATTTTGCATTGATTTTGATTTCATTATGGCCATACTCCGATTCAGGGTGTATTTCGAGGAAGACGACAGCGTATACCGGGACATTGCGATCCGGCATACCCAGCATTTCATCGACCTGCACCACCAGATACTGAAAAGTTTCGAGTTCGATAATAAGCACCAGGCTACTTTCTACCGCAGTAACGACAACTGGCAGAAAGGCCGGGAGATCAGCCTCGAGAAATACGACAAGCCGTATAAGGTGGAACCCTTGCTGATGGCTGATACCGCCATCGGAACGGAAATCCGCGAGCCCAACCAGAAATTCCTCTACGTGTATGATTTCACCAGGCTTTGGCCCTTCCAGCTGGAACTGATCAATGTGTCGAAAGAAGAAAACCCGAAACTGAGCTATCCCGCTACGGTTCGCAGCGAAGGTATCGCCCCCAGCCAGTATGGTACCAAGAGCATACTGGGTGATCGCTTTGTGGACGTGGAAGAAAAGTATGACCTCAGCACGGCCGCCGAAGGCTTTGGAGAGGAAGGCGATGAGGTAGCCGGCAGCGATGACGATGCCGGCGATGCGCACCACGAGCAGGACGAAGAACCGGGCATCGAAGAAATCTAGTCAGCCATAAACAGGACAGGGGTTCTGTACAAGCCCCGCTTCCATGCAAAAACAAGCCATCATCCTGGCCGGCCCCACGGCAGTGGGTAAGACAGACGCGGCCATCCACCTCGCAACGCATTTCAGTGAGCTTCATCCGCCCACAGGCAGGCAATGCCCGATTCCTGTTTTGTCGGCAGATTCGCGACAGTGTTACCGGGAACTTCATATCGGGGTGGCAAAACCAACAGTTGAACAGCGCAACCTGGTTCCCCACTATTTTATCGATACACACAGCATTACCGATGATGTCAATGCAGCGGTCTTCGAACGATACGCACTGGACACCCTCCAGGATTTGTACCGGACCATTAATCGTGTGATAGTGGTCGGCGGCACAGGTCTCTATCTCAGGGCGCTGATGGAGGGTCTGGATGAGATGCCGGTGATTCCGGGTGAAATCCGGCAGGAAATCGGCACACAATACCGCTCAAAGGGACTGGTTTCCCTACAGGAATCGATACGACGGGAAGATCCGCAATATGCACAGGATGCTGATCTGTATAACCCCCAACGGCTGATCCGCGCGCTGGAAGTGGTTCGTGCAACCGGGAAATCCATCCGGTATTTCCAGCAATCGCGCAAGCCGGAAAGGGAATTTACCATGATCCGGATCGCCCTGGACCTGCCCCGAGAAGAACTCTATCAACGGATCAACAAGCGTGTGGACCTGATGATGGAACAGGGTTTGCTGGAAGAAGTGAAATCACTCCTGCCGTACAAGCACCTGAATGCTTTGCAGACAGTGGGTTACAGGGAACTATTCGATTACCTGGAGGGCAACATAGAACTGCCGGAAGCGATCAGTAAAATCAAACAGCATACCCGGAACTATGCCAAACGTCAACTGACCTGGTTCCGGGCAGACCCTGCCTGGAAATGGTTTCATCCCGAAGACCTGGATGGAATGATCGAAGCTGTAAGGAGCCATGGCGAATGACTCAATGATCCCAGGCTCCCAAAATAACCATGAACCACGAACCATGAACTATGAACCACGACCCGTTACCTGTCAACCGACAACTAAAACTTGAATCCCACCGTCAGTAAAATTGTCCCGATACCGCTTTTGAGCGAAGCGGGCGCATAAAATGCCTGGTCGAGGCGATAAGGATAGTACCCATCCTTATTGACCTGGTGGACATAGGTAAGATCAATGAACTTTCCCTTGTTGCGATAGCCCAGGCCGCCGCTGATATTCATGCGACTGGCACTGAACGCTTCGTCTGCATAGGGACTGCCGAAATAGCCGAAGCCAGCTCTAACCATCAGGGTTTCGAATTTCAATTCGGCACCTACGCGGAAATTGAATGTAGAGGTGAGATAATCATCCACTGTTTTATTCAGCTCGTCAAAATATGAATCAGCACTATTGATATCATCCCCAAAAGCGAATTTATTGGTCCGGTAATCCACGTATTCCACATCAGCCGTAATGAAGCCCCGTTGGCGAGTGATGTCCTTATCCTCCCGAAATACATAGGCTGCGCCGAGTGCCAGCCGCCAGGGGGTGTTGAGGCCGTAATTGAAAAGGCCATTCATGCCGTTGTTGAAGTCGGTGGAACTTTGGAACTTTTCGCCAAACCCTTCATAGCCTTCCAGTTCCGTGCGCACGGTGGTGCGGTAACTGTCTTCCAGGTCGTACCAGGTGGGCGTATGAAAAGACAGGCCAACCCGCACAAAATCCACGGGCTTGAAGATCATGCCCAACTTGAAATTGACACCGGTTCCCTCCGTTCTCAGGTATTCTTCGGACTCGAAGTAGTTGAAATTGTTCGTGGTATTTGTGGTGGCATCTTCTTCCCGGTAAATGCTGTTGCGTTCGTAGCGGAGAAAGCTCCAGCTCATGGAGGCGCCTATATAAAATTTGTCGCGCAGGTTGCCGGAAATGCCCAACCCGAGATCGGTGATGCCCCCGGATGTGGAGACATCCTGCATTTGCCGAACCCCGGTCTGTGGGGTTGCCAGGCTCCGGTATCCGGCCACGCTTCCGCCCGGACCGCTGATCGTATCGATCAGGAAGGTGTTGAAGGCCAGGCTGCTGCCGTAAGGGTAGTTGTTGGCGGCGTCATTCGGGTCCGTGACATTGTCGTTGATGAGTTGCTCCAGGTATTTTTCCGAGTAAGAACTTTGGTTATTCAGCCCGTTCAGTGAACCCTTGTTGTTGAAATCCGCTACCTGGTTTACGCCCACGCCGAAGGTCCAGTTCCTCCATTTGTCTTGTGAGTAAGGGTCCATAAAAGGTACCAACAGGCCGGTGGATCCGAACGCGAAATTATTGGATGATTTTTTTGTATCCGATCCGAGGTAATCAGCGTTGATGTTTTCAAAACTAAAGCCGGGTGTGAGCACCAATTCGCCCGTCTTGTAGAAGGCCAGGCCAGCCGGGTTCGTAAAAAGAGAAGTCAGGTCGCCTCCCAGCCCTGTGAGGGCGTTTCCCGTAGCCATGCTGCGAGCCGTTCCCTGCTGGGTGATCCAGGAGTAACGTACGGCGTCAGCGGGTTCCTGGGCATAGGTATGAAACGTAACGAGAACCAGGCTTGTGAGTAAAAATCTAATCTTCATAAGTCGATCAATTCTATGGTCAATTTCCTGGATGGTGAGGTGAATGTACACCATACGGTTAAACGATCTGCGTTCCTGCTGCCTGGTGTGTTCACGGGTTAAAAAAAGAGCGGTAAAAAATCACCGCTCTCGTCAATCTGCTTCCATCTTACATAAATGTTCAGTTTTGCTTTTGGACACCACGCCGGTTCCAATGCTTTACCGCATTCAATTAGTTACCGCCTCCGCGACCAAAAGACCGGGTAGGGGCGCTGCCGCCACTGCTTCCGCCACTGCTGCGGGTTCCGGAAGAACCGCTGCTGGAATTATTACTCCTGGGCTCAAAGGTCCTGCTTGGATTGGAACTGCGGTTACTCCTGTTGTTGTCCGTGTCAATATAACCGCCACGTGGCCGGGTAGCACCACCGCTGTTGCGACTGCCATCATAATATATATATTTCCCACCGCTTCCGGTTGCATTGGTATTGACGTTGTTGAACACGCGTATGCGGCTGCCACCACTCGACGGATTGTACGTGTATGCGCGCCCGGGTGTTTTGGGATCGTTGTAGGTGGGTAACCCGGACCTGGGGTTATAAGTATTCAGGTTGTAGGTCCGCGGGCCATTGGCGCGAGGGTTATACGGTACCGGTTTTACAATAACCACCGGGTTGCCGTAGTATCCGGGGCAGAATGGATTGTACCAGGGATTCCATCCCCATGGATAATACCAGCCAGAACCCCAGCCCACACTCATATTCCATCCCCAGGGACTACCGTAGCCAATTCCCATGCCCCAGCCGGAATTCCAACCCCAGGGGGTGCTCCAGGCATTGAACATCACCTGCGTGTTCCAGGTGGGGTTGTTCCAGTAGGCAAAATCATCATCAAAAGCTGACCAGCGCTGGCTGGATGACTTCATCCGCAGGTACCGGTCGTTCACGTCTACATATTCATCTTCATTATTCTGGTCTTGGTGATTTTCCGCAAATTTGGTGGGCTGCACCCCGGGTGAGTAGTACACATCATCCGGTGTTTGTCCGGACTTGTACGCCGTCGTGCAACTGCCGAAAGCGATCGCATAAAAAGCGAGGAGTAGAAGTCTGGTTTTCATGTGCGTTGAGTTTAGATTATTCCTATCGAAGTTACTACATTTGCGCTTTCCCTTTTGTTAAAAAAGCTACATGTAAAAGAGGCGAAAATCGCCCCAAGCATTGCATCCCAACTGTTAAACATAGTTTAAAACATGGCCAAGGAAATCACCTCAAGATCAACGGATTACGCACAGTGGTATAACGACCTGGTATTGCGCGGGGGGCTCGCGGATTATTCGGCAGTAAGGGGTTGTATGGTGATTAAGCCCTATGGCTATGCCTTATGGGAAAATATGCGTGACAACATGGACCGGATGTTCAAGGAAACCGGTCATGTGAATGCGTATTTTCCATTGTTCGTACCCCGCACATTCCTGGAGAAGGAGGAAGGCCATGCCGAAGGTTTCGCCAAAGAATGCGCCGTGGTAACACACTATCGCTTAAAAGCCAACCCCGATAAGAAAGGGGAGCTCATGGTTGATCCGGAGTCAAAACTGGAGGAAGAGCTCATCATCCGGCCAACCAGCGAAACGGTCATCTGGAATGCTTATCGGGACTGGATCCAAAGCTACCGGGATCTTCCCCTGCTGATCAACCAGTGGGCCAACGTGGTCCGCTGGGAGATGCGTACCCGTCTTTTCCTTCGAACAACCGAATTTCTCTGGCAGGAAGGGCATACGGCACATGCCACCGCCGAAGAAGCCGTGGAAGAAACCCGGAAAATGCTCGATGTCTATGCGGATTTCGTGGAGACCTACATGGCCCTGCCCGTGATCAAAGGGGTGAAATCGGCCAATGAACGCTTTGCCGGGGCGGTGGATACCTATTGCATCGAAGCATTGATGCAGGATGGCAAGGCCCTCCAGGCGGGTACATCCCATTTCCTGGGACAAAATTTCTCCAAAGCCTTTGACGTAAAGTTCCTGAACAAGGAAAACCAGCAGGAATTTGTATGGGCAACATCCTGGGGAACCTCCACGAGGCTGGTGGGCGCATTGGTCATGGCGCATTCAGACGACCAGGGCCTGGTCCTTCCGCCTAAGATCGCTCCCATCCAGGTGGTGATCGTGCCGATTTTTAAGTCCGATGAACAGAAAGCCGTCATAGACATGAGGGTCCGGGAAATCATGAAGGACCTGAAGGATATTGGTATCCGGGCGAAATATGATGACAGTGACAACAACCGGCCGGGCTGGAAATTTGCCGAATGGGAATTGAAAGGGGTGCCCGTACGGATCGCGATCGGTCCCAAGGACCTGGAGAACAATGTGGTTGAAATCGCTCGCCGGGATACAAAGGAAAAACACAGCGCCTCGATGGAAGCGCTGGCATTCTATATCAAGGGGCTGCTGGATGAAATCCACACCAACATGTATAACAAAGCCCGCGATTACCGGGACGCACATATCACCCCCGTGGATACCTGGGATGAGTTCAAAAAAGTGCTGGAAGGGAAAGGTGGTTTCATATCCGCACACTGGGACGGAACTTCTGAAACCGAAGAGAAAATTAAGGAAGAAACCAAGGCCACCATCCGCTGTATCCCACTTAACAATCCGCAGGAAGCCGGTACCTGCATCTATTCCGGCAAGCCGAGCAAAGAGCGGGTGTTGTTTGCGTTGGCGTATTAGTTCTTAGTTCATGGTTCATGGTTCATGGTCGAAAGCGATTTCTAAGAAAGCAATAAGACAACGCAGTAAGGCTGTTGCCATGAACCATGAACCATGAACTACTAACCATCAACTAATCGACCGCTTTCCCCGTCACATGATTGTAATCCTTAATAACCGTCTCGAGGAAAGATGCCGGTTCTTTTGCTTCCCGGACCGATAGGAGTGTGCGTATTTTTTCGGCCGCTTTTTGTAGGATGGGGGCTGTGCCGGAGGGATCCTTCCGGTACCGGTTGACAACTTCCCGCAGCAGGGATATGTCGCTGTCGCTCAACCGGTTTACCTGCGGATAACTGGGAATATAGGTTTCATCCGTGTCTGCATACAGGGTTTCACGAAAAGCTGTCTGCGCCTGGGTTCTAACCACGGTAGTGCCCGCCAGCATGTCTCCCACGCGCTGTGCCTTTTGCGAAAGGGATATCGTAACGATCGCCACCACGCCGCTTCCCATCATATCATCTACAATGCGGAAGATCCAGCGGATCAGGTACTGGCCGAAGTTGGGCTGGTTCCCATCCAGGCTGATCACACGGATCTGTTTGGCCTTTTTACCCAGGCTTTGGCCATTCAGGAAGACCTCGCACAGGAGCTGATAAAACAGGATGGGCAGGGCCAGTATCAGCATGATCCAGTTGTTTCCACCGAATCCCCCCAGGGCATCCGAAACAATGGTGATGCCAATACCGTAGGCGATGTAAATCAACAGGTCAATGATATACGCAACCAGCCTGTCGCCCACGCCTGCCAGCATGTATTCCAGTTCGATATTTTGGGAAGTCTGGATTTTGATCGTCTGCATGCACGCAATTTATTGGTTTTGCCATTCCCATAAACGCTCAGAACCCACGGGAATTTTTTTTACATTCGTTTTTTATGCGTGAAGCGCTTTTCCTCAAACAGAATAAAGAACGCTGGGCATCCTATGAAAAAACGCCTTCCCGGGATCCGGATGAGTTGGCGGACCGTTTCATCCGGCTCACGGACGACCTGGCATTTGCCCGAACCTTCTATCCTAAAAGCAAGACGGTAGCATACCTGAACGGACTCGCCAGTACCATACACCTTGCCATCTATAAGAACAAGAAAGAGAAGCAAAACCGCATTGTCACTTTCTGGAAATACGAACTGCCCCTCGTGATGGCCCGTTACCAGCGCCAGCTGCTCTATGCTTTCCTGTTTTTTACCTGTTTTGTCTGTATCGGGGTGCTCAGCGCGCGGTACGACGAAAATTTCGTGCGTCTGATCCTGGGCGATGGATACGTGAATATGACCAATGAAAACATTGAGAAGGGCGATCCCTTTGGCGTATATAAAAGTGCCGATCCGATCATGATGTTCCTCGGTATCGCCGTAAATAACATATATGTTTCATTCCGGGTATTTGTCATGGGATTGCTCGGGGGCGTTGGCACGATATACGGGTTGTTCTACAATGGCGTAATGCTGGGTTCATTTGAATATTACTTTTTTGAGAAGGGGCTTGGCGGCGCCTCGATCCTGGTCGTTTTTATCCATGGTACGCTCGAGATATCCGCGATCATCATCGCGGGTGCTGCCGGTATGGTGCTTGGCAACAGCATCCTTTTTCCGAGAACGTACACCCGGATGCAATCCATGTTGATGGGTGCCAGGGACGGTATAAAGATCATCATCGGTCTCCTGCCAGTTTTCCTGGCCGCCGCATTCCTGGAAGGGTTCATCACCCGGCATACCGGCATGCCCGCCTGGCTGAGCCTGGCCATTCTCCTGGGTTCACTGGCTTTTATCTTATATTACTTCGTCATTTATCCGCGCGCGCTCCGTCGCAGAATGACCAGCGGAGCGTTTACCATGCCGGAATGAACCAAATAGACAGACAACAAATGAACACGTCATATATTCGACTCCGGAAGATCCGCGACTTTGGCGCCACCATCAGCGATACCATCCAGTACCTGAAAATACATTGGCAGAACCTGCTCCTTTTGTATGCCGTTTTTGTGGTGCCATTCCTGCTGGTAGCCACCCTGATGGGTGCCAATACCTTTGCCGCCTTTTTTGCACGGATAGCCGATACCGAGGAACTCGGCAGGAATCCTTTTGCCTTTTTCACCCCGGCGTTCCTGCTTGCCATCATCCTGTATTTTCTGTCAACGATTTCCTATTCCACCGTGGTTTACCTGTACATGCGGCAGACGGAAGAACGCGGCGGCCAGGCACCTACGCTGCAGGAAACAGGTGCGCAGTTTCTTCCCAAACTGCTTTCCAACAGCGGCTACATGCTGCTGGCATTCCTGGGCCTCGTTGGCCTGGCTTTGTTTGCCGTGATACCGATCCTGGGCATCCTGATCGCCTTCCTGGCATTCATGTATTTCATGGTAGACCTCGCATTGTTGTTTCCGGCCAATACCATTGAAGACAATCCTTTCCCATCCACGTTCCGGAGGATGGTGCACCTGGTCCGGGACCGCTGGTGGTATACGTTCGGCGTCATCATCGTATTCGGGATGATTTTTTACTTTTTCTCGTCCATCATCAGTCTCGTATCCGGCATGATCTTCGGGATCTCTTCGGTGAACTTCCTGAAGCCGGCCAATCCCGAACAGGTCTTTACCCAGAAATATTTCCTGGTCATGGGATTGTCGGCGGTTGTCCAGCAGGTATTCTACCTCATCGTCCATGTAGGCGTTGGCGTTCATTATTTTTCCCTTCGTGAGGAGAAGGATGGCGCCGGCCTGGAGGAACAGATAGACCAATTGGGGCGGGACAGCGGCCCGCATGGCCATATCGATGAACAATACTGATTCATGAAGTTTCGGTTATCCATGTGTGTGGTATTGATCTTATGCTTCCAGGCGGTCCGCGCCGGGCAGGATACGACGTGGCGCAACGCGGCGATCGACACCAGCATGGGTGGTGGAACCCCACAATCGACTGCCGTGCAAAGCCCTGTTGCAGAAGCCGGCAGAAGGAGCCTCCGGTTTGATACCGGCCATGTGGATGTGGCCTGGGGACTCACCGGCAACCTGCAGGACTACCGGGGAAGGAAGGAGTTTGACTATCAATCGGCCGTACCGCAGGGGAAGAGTCTCTGGGAGCAATTCTGGCGATGGTTCTGGACCAAATGGTCCCAGCTGATGTCCCGGGAAGGATTCCGCGTTGGATTCAAAGCCTTTTTATGGGCGGCATCCATTGGCATCCTTTTATATGCCGTCCTGCGTGTCCTGGGTATGGAAAAGGTTCGCTTCTGGATGGGCGCACAGGGCAGGGGACAGGGTATCCGGGGCGAGATCGTGGAAGATATTCATGCGATTGACTATGAGACTTCCATCGGGGAAGCCGAAAACGAAGGCAGGTACCGGGATGCGATCCGCTTCCATTTCCTGCGATCGCTGAAACTCATGTCAGACCGGGAGGTTATCCGGTGGAACCGCAATAAAACGAATATAGACTACACACGGGAATTATCCGCGCACAGGCTTGCCGGTCCGTTTGAGCAGATCAGGCGTATATACGAGTATGCATGGTATGGCGAGTTTCCGGTGTCCCGGGAGGATTACCTGGCGCTGCATCCCTATTTCTCGGGCTTCGACAAAATGGTGAGCCCATGAAAAAGTGGATGCGCGGTTACGTGCTGCTGCTCTTATTCATTGTCGCCGCATACCTGTACGCCGAATACAAGCGTCCGCCGGTGATCGACTGGACGCCTTCCCTCAGCAACCGTGATAAAATTCCTTATGGGACCTATGTACTGTACCAGTCGCTTGACGATATCCTGGGCATCCGTCCCGAAGAGCTGCGCAAGCCGGTATATGATCATGTCAACAACCGCGAGGACTCGGGTGAAGTGTATGTGCTGGTTTGCGGCAGCCTGGAAACCAACCGTGTGGATGAAGCCGAACTTTTAAGGTATATTGAACGGGGCAATACCGTCCTGATCGCCACGGAAGCCATCAGCAAATCCCTGGCGGACACCCTGAACCTGGAGTTGCGGCCCTTTGATTTCGGGATGAGTGAGGATGATTCGGTGCGGTTGAAAATGGTGAACCCCCATTTTACGGATAGTTCATTGTACGCGATGAAAAAGTCAACGGTGGATGGGCATTTCCACAGTGTTGATACCGCAAGGGCGGAAGTGTTGGGTGTGAATAGCAGGGGTAGGGTGAATTATGTGCGGTACAGGATAGGGTTGGGGCAGTTGCTGATTCATGCGGCGCCCCTGGCTTTCACGAATTATTTCATCCTGAAGGACGGCAACAGCAAATACGTGGAAGAGGCGATGTCATACCTTCCCAGGCCGGCGGAGGCCCTGTACTGGGATGAATACTATAAAATTGGACGTGGTGGCGCCGCCACCCCGTTGCGGGTGATCCTCACGAAGCCTGCCCTGCGCGCCGCCTATTTTTTCGCCCTGGCAGGCATCCTGCTCTATATCCTGTTCCAGACCAAACGACGGCAACGCGTGATCCCGGTGGCAGTCCAGCCCAGGAATGCCAGCATGGACTTTGTAGAAACCGTGAGCAGGGTATACTATAACCAGGGCAACCACAGCCACCTCGCGCAAAAAAAACTGGCCTATTTCCTGGACCATATCCGGAGCCGCTATGGACTCCAAACCCAGGTGCTCGACGAGCAGTTCGAACAGCGCCTGGCACACAAAGCAGGGTACCCGCCAGACAAAGTACGGGTGCTCGTATCTGTTATCAACCAGGTGAGGCAGGCCGGGGAGATGACGCCCGGCGAGCTGATGCAGTTCAGCCGACTTATTGATGAATTCCATAAACACACTGACGCATGACAGAGCAACATCCAGAAGACATTTTCCAGCCAAGGACCGATCTCGCTGCCCTGCACGATGCCGTGAGCGCTATCCGCGCGGAAATCGGTAAGGTGATCGTGGGGCAGCAGTCCATGGTCGACCAGCTCATTGCGGCCATGCTCAGCAATGGGCATGTGTTGATCGAAGGCGTGCCAGGCGTGGCCAAAACCCTGACCGCCAAATTGCTGTCGGGTTGCATGGCCGTTCCTTTTTCCCGGATCCAGTTCACCCCGGACCTGATGCCGAGTGATGTGCTGGGCACTTCCGTATTCAATCCACGGGATTCCAATTTCGAATTCAGGCCTGGTCCCATTTTCGGCAGCATCGTCCTGATTGATGAAATCAACCGGTCGCCCGCCAAAACCCAGGCGGCGCTTTTTGAAGTCATGGAGGAACGGCAGGTAACCGTGGACGGGAGGACCTATCCCATGCAGAAGCCGTTCATGGTGGTTGCCACCCAGAACCCGGTTGAACACGAAGGCACCTACCGCCTTCCGGAAGCACAACTGGACAGATTCCTGTTTAAGATCAATGTACCGTACCCCAGCCTGGAAGAAGAAGTGAAGATCCTCGAAGCACATCACCGTCTGACGGAAGGCACCCTGGCGGATACCATCAGGCCCGTGCTCTCCGCGCAGCAGATTGTACAACTGCAGCAGACGATCCGCGCACTCCATGCTGAGGAAAAGCTGCTGCGTTTTATCGCCCAAACCGTCACTTCCACGCGGGACCATCCATTTATCTTCCTGGGAGCTTCCCCACGGGCCTCCGTGGCGGTGTTGATGGCGTCAAAAGCATTTGCCGCCATGCAGGGAAGGGATTTTGTGACACCCGAAGACATCATCGCCGCTTTGCCACCGGTTTTACGCCACCGCATCATCCTCACGCCGGAAAAGGAAATGGAAGGCGTGAGCCCGGACGATGTGATTGCACAGCTCATTGAAGCCACTGAAATCCCGCGCTGATGAAAGCATTCATCCGTACATATATCGGTGCGCTCTACCTGAAGACGAGGTTTTTTGCCGGCATCAGCATTGTCAGCATCCTTTTTATCCTGCAGTTCTTCCTGCCCTGGCTGGGCGTTTTGCCGGCATTGGCGGCAATTCTCCTGGTGGCCCTGTTCCTGCTGGACTATTTCCTGCTTTTTGGCAGGAAGGAAGCTTTTGAGGCTGCACGTAAAACGCCGGAACGGCTGAGCAACGGGGATGAAAACGAGCTCTTCATCCGGTTAAAAAGCGGTTATTCATTTCCGGTATACCTTGAAATTGTGGACGAAATTCCATTCCAGTTCCAGGAAAGGAACCTGCTTTTCCAGGCTTACCTGCAACCTCGGGAAGAGCGATCGCTGCGTTATACCTTGCGACCGGTGAAGCGGGGCGAGTATGATTTCGGCTTGCTGAACGTATATGTGTCCGGTCCCATCGGATTCGTTCAGCGCCGCTTCCGCTTTGGAAGGGGAACCATGGTGCCTGTGTATCCATCCTTCCTGCAGATGAGACGTTTCCAGCTCCTGGCCATCGGCAATCGGCTGAGCGAGATCGGTATTAAGAAAATACGCCGCATCGGGCATAGCATGGAATTTGAGCAGATCAAGGATTATGTACAGGGCGATGACGTGCGAACCCTGAACTGGAAAGCTACCGCACGCAGGAGCCAGCTGATGGTGAACAGTTTTACCGAAGAGAAAAGCCAGCAGGTCTATTGCGTGATTGATAAAAGTCGCGGTATGAAAATGCCGTTCAACGGCCTCAGCCTCATGGACTATGCCATCAATGCCAGCCTGGTGCTTTCCAATGTAGCCCTGCTGAAACAGGATAAAGCCGGTATGATAACCTTTGCCGAGGATATCAGCGCATTCCTGCCCGCCAGCCGCCAGGCCACGCAGATGCAGCGTATCCTGGACCTTTTATACCGTCAGAAAACCCGTTACCTGGAAGCCGACTATGAAAAGCTGTACAGCCTGGTGCGGAACCGCATTACGCAGCGCAGCCTCGTGGTATTGTTTACCAATTTTGAATCCCTTACCGCCCTGCACCGGCAATTGGTTTATCTCCGCCGGATGGCCAGGCATCATTTGCTGATGGTGGTCTTTTTTGAAAATACGGAACTGCGAGACCGGATGAAACAGCCCGCGGAAACCCTGGAAGAAGTGTATGTACAGACGATCGCTGCCAAGTTCGCCTATGAAAAGAAGCTCATCGTTCGGGAACTGCAGCAGCACGGGATTCTTTCGCTCTTCACCGCGCCGGAAAACCTGACCATCAATACGGTTAACAAGTACCTTGAATTAAAGGCGAGGCAAACCATCTGAATACTCCCTTCCTGACCCTGTATTTGTTGAAGGATTATTCGTCTTCAGAGCGGATCAGGTAATACGCGCAGGTGGTAACAAAGTCCCTGAAGCAGGGTATGGCTGCAACCAGCCGGAATTGTTTGCGCGGTTTCAGACCGAACTTCTGCTGGTAAATGGGATTGACCAGGTAGAGGTTCCTCAATGCAATTGTGTAACCGGATTTCCGTACGATCTTTTCGAATCGCTCAATGGAAATACCCGTTGACTTGTTTTCCAGCAGCTCCCGGATGACGGCGTCATATTCGCCGGACAGTTTTAAGATGCCTTTGTATAATGGGTTTGGCAGGAGGTGGAACCAGGGCAGCATCGAGAGGAATTTGCTTTTACAGACCTGCTGGTGGCCGCCGTGCGGCATGTACCAGGGCGGGAATCCGAAGAATACAAAACCGCCGGGTTTCAGAAATTTTTGCAGGTAGGGAATGAACCGTTCCTGGTCGGGAATATGTTCAATGACGTCTTTCAGGATGATGAGGTCAAACTGTCCCCTGAACCGGGTGAGCGCTTCCTCCTCATAAATGTTCTGGTTGACGATCTCAACCTGCCCGCTGGCAATGGAGTCTGCCAGTAACTGCCTGGCATAGCCGGCTTTTAGCTCATCCAGCTCGATGCCCACCGCGGGGCAGCCCCTTTCCAGGAATGGGATCAGCACGCCACCTTCCCCGCAACCGATATCCAGCACTTTCGTGGCCGCAGTTAAGGGCATCTTTTCCTCGATAAACGGAATTACGTATCCACGGGCATTGTCTACCTGTTGTTGGTATCGTATCCTGAAGTCTTTGTGTTGTGCCAGTGTCATATCCGGATTGGAATTATTTCTGATTCAGACGCATCGCAAGGCGTTGCTGCTGTACATTTGCGCAAAAGTACGAGTTGAAGCTGGAAACATGGCAGGAACCTTATGCGGAAGGAAGCGTATTGCTGATCGACAAACCCCTGCGTTGGACATCGTTTGATGTAGTGAAGAAAATCCGTATCCTGACCCGCATCAGTAAAATCGGCCATGCGGGAACGCTGGATCCGCTGGCTACAGGACTGCTGATTATTTGTACCGGTAAGTTCACCAAGAAGATCAATGAATACATGGCCCGGGAGAAGGAATATACCGGCCATATCACCCTGGGTGCGGTAACGCCTACCTACGATCTTGAATCTGCGCCAACCGATCATAAGCCGTTCGAACATCTTACGGAAAGCGATATCCGGGCTGCTGCAGAAACATTTACCGGGCAAATCGAACAGGTACCGCCGCTTCATTCCGCCATTAAAAAAGATGGAAAGCCGGCATACCTGGCAGCCCGCCAGGGAAAGGAGATAAAACTGGAGCCGAGGAAGGTGACCATTGCTGTTTTCGAGATTACAAAGGTGGAATTGCCCATGGTGCATTTCCGCGTTGTCTGTTCTACGGGTACCTATATTCGAAGCCTGGCCTTTGACCTCGGGCAGGCACTGGGCTGTGGGGCATACCTGTCTTCCCTGCGCAGGACCCGAATAGGGGAGTTCAGGGTTGAAGACGCGATGAGTGTACAGGCCTTTGAGGAAAACCTCCAGAAAGCGAAAACCCCAAACTTTTAAAACTGAAATCACTATCGGCCACCTTTTCAGTTCTAACTTCTCACTTCCCACTTCCTTAGAACGGGTAGCCGATCGCAAACTGGAAGGTGGGTTTATTCCAGACATCCTTTACAAACCAGCTGTACTTGTTGGGCGTATAAAACTCCTCCGCTTTCGGATCGCCCGTATTATATGTCCCGTATCGCGGATCCTTGAGCGGGAATCCAAGGTCGAACCGGAGCAGGAAATAGCTGAAATCCACACGGGCGCCGAAGCCGGATGCCACGGCAAGGTCCTTGTAGAAACGCGAGAAATTAAGGTCTGCGCGGGGGAGTTGACCGTTGACGTCGTTCCGGTACCAGATATTCCCGATATCGGTGAAAATGGCTCCGCGCATCCAGAACCCGAAAAACTGGAAGAGGTTAAACCTGTATTCCACATTGGCTTCGAGTTGTATATCGGCGTATTTGTCGTTCAACTCGCCATTCTGAAGGGTATCGAAAAAGATATTAGAGCCGATACCGAGTTTGCGAATCTGCCAACCCCGCATATTGTTGGGACCTCCCGCGGTGTAACTCTTAAAAAATGGCAGGGTAACTTCCCCTTTCCTGAATTCCGTATTGAAGGCATAGCCGTACCCCGCGAAGGTCCTGAAATGCAGGCTTGATTTCCGGTACTTGATGACATGCCTGAAATCCACATCCAGTTTTACAAAGCGATAGAGGTCGCCCAGGGTCTCATTGAGGCCGGTGACGTTCTTAAACAATGCGCCTGTTAACAGGCCCGAAATCTCCGCATAAACCCGGATAAGGTTGATATGCTTACGGGATGCCGGGTTGAAATTATGGCTGTATTGGACATTGGAACCGATGATCAGGCCGTCGTTATAGGTATATAAAAGCAGGGGGTAGTCTTTAATACTCTCTTTAAACAGGCTGTCTGGACGAAAGCGCGTATACTCGAAATTCAGTGGCCTGAACTGCCAGGTTGTGCTGGGCGTGGGCTTCCATTCGTAGGCCAGGAAGGCATTGAACGTCCGAAGCTGGTAATATTGGAAACGGTCGATATACGAGAAGTCGGCGCTGATGATGGTTTTTGCATTATGAAGGCGGTGTTCGAGTGCGCTCTTGAATGGAAGCTCCAGCCATGGTATGGTAAGGCGGTTCGTGAGGGTTACTTCCCCGGACAGGATCTTGCTGAAATCATTGAATTCGATGCCGGTGCGCAACGTGTTTTCAAGTTGGATGGCCTGTTTCCAGAGATTGCGGTTACGCAGGCTGAAGTTTACGGCAAGGCCCACTTTACCTGCGCCCACCGACGTGATCTGGGAGGAGTTTATGATTGAGCTGCCTTCAAGGTCCACGCTGAAGTACTGTTTTTTGGCGGGACTCATCCGCATCAGGTAGTTCAGTTTGGCGGTACTGTCCACTGTCTGCGAAATGATGTTAATATTCTGCCAGGTGCCAAGCCTGTTAAAATTGTTGAGGGTACGACTGTATTTATCCCGGGTGTAGTATAACCCGGGTTTGAGTTCGATCTGCCTTGCAACGAAAGAAGGCCTGAAGGTGTTGGCCATCGAAACGATCTTGATGCTGTCGATCATTATTTCCGTGGTATCCCCGGTAGGCAGCAATTGGTCCGAAAGCACGTCTGGATATATTTTGAATTCCCCGATCTGGTAGGCCTTTACGTGTGAGCTGTCCCTGACACTTTTCATGCGGATATAGATGTCTACTTCCGGGTTGGCCCGTTTCTCCTGTAGTTCGGCCAGTTTTTGCACGTATTCAAAAGGGTCGAGGGTGGGGTCAATCAGGTCCGCATAGCTTGAATCCACTTCGGCGAAGATGTCTTCCCGGTTGAAGCGGTAGTACCCGTTATTCTGAAAGACACCTACCAGTCGGTTCAATTCCTGGTCAATGATGCCCTCTTCAAAGGGATCGCCCTTCTTGATGAGCCTGTCTTTAGATGCGATGAAGGCAATCATCTGCAGGGTAGAGTCTGCCAGGTTATAGGCTACCGAATCGATCCTGAACAGCCTGCCGGCGTTGACGGTGTAGGTGACTTTTATCCGTTGCTGATTTTTTTTCCGTTCCAGGCTGCTGTCAACCCGCACCTCGCTGCTCTTATAGCCCATGCTGGCCATCAGGTAGCGCATGTTGACGGTTGTTTGTTGTATGGCAGCCGAATCAAACTTCAGGGGGCGATCGATCACCGGAACCGGGATCACCCAGGGGAATTTCGGCCATGGAATTTTGGACACGTCGTACACCATGGCGCTGTCTTCGATCTGCTCTTCGAGTTTCGACTTGATGAGCAATCCTTTTTCCTTTTCAGGTACGCCTGTTAACTTTACCGTATTTTCATAAATGAATGGTACCTCCGGCTGGTACCTTTTGACTACCGTGCAGGAAACAACGCCCGAGAGAACCAGCAGCAGGACAAGTAAATGGCGGATAGGTTGTTTCATGAAACGGAAATAGGATAAAACGCACGTCAATGCTGCTCAAATCCAGGATCAAATATATTCAAAGTTTAGCCCATAAAAAATCCCGGCAGGAAGCGGGCGAATTTGCCGTTGAGGGTCCGAAGCTGATGGAGGAATTCCTGCATGCCGGACCTTCGCAAATCAACGTTATTTATGCCCTCGAACCCTGGGTGGAGGCCAATAAAAGCCTGTTAAAAAAAATTCCGCAGGACCAGGTGCAGGTCATCAGCGAACAGGACCTTGAAAGAATCTCTTCGCTTCAAACACCCAACCAGGTGCTTGGCCTGGTGAGAAAGCCTGCTAACCAAACGGCGCCACAGCTGATCGAAAAGCCCGTCCTGGTGCTGGATACCATCCAGGATCCGGGCAACCTGGGAACGATGATCAGAACGGCCGACTGGTTTGGGCTGGAGCATATCGTCTGCAGCCATGGCTGTGCGGACTGTTTTAATCCCAAAGTGGTTCAGTCTACCATGGGCAGCATCCTGCGGGTGAGAATTTCCTATACTGACCTGGAGCCCTGGATCAGGACCCTGGGACAGGTTCCGGTTTTTGCAACCACCCTGGAAGGCAGGAATCTCTTTTCAATGAAACCCATCGAAGCCGGTTTGATCCTGATTGGCAATGAATCCCGGGGACTGGATCCGGCATTGGCTTCACTGGCTACGGAACAAGTCACCATCCCCCGCAAAGGCAGTGCGGAATCCCTGAATGCCGCCGTGGCAGCTGGTATCGTTTTGGCGGTGTTGTGTGGGGAATAGTTGTCGGTTGACAGTTGTCGGTTGACGGAATATGGTTCATGGTTCATAGTTCGTGGTTCATGGAAAGAATCAGTCTGATCAACGCTGAACCGTCAACTATCAACTGTCAACTGTCAACTGTCAACTGTCAACTGTCAACTGTCAACTGTCAACTGTCAACCGACAACCATGAACCATGAACCATGAACCATGAACCACGAACTATGAACCGTGAACCGTGAACTCCGAATTTACCTGAACTGCACTGCCCTTGAAGGCGATATGCGCCGACTTACCAGCGAGGGTATAAAAAGTACGAGGAAGCAGACCAGGAAGGTGCCGGCAACGACGGCGCCTACCTGCCACCATACCAGGTCCACGGGGGCCCGGTCCACATAATACGCTTCTTCATTCAGCCGGATAAAGCCGGTACGCTGCTGCAGCCAACTGATACCGAGGCCCAGCACCAGCCCACCCACAATCCCCCAGAGGGTGATAATGGATCCGTAAAAGAGAAATATCTGCTGGATTTTCCAGTTGCCTGTGCCAACTGCCTTCAGTACGCCGATCATCCTCGTCCTTTCCAATACGAGGATAATCAGGCAGGTTATCAGGTTGATGAGCGCAACAGCCGTCATGACGGCGATGAGGATATATTTATTCGTATTCTGAAGGTTCAGCCAATCGAAAATCTCCGGGTAAATCTCCTGCATGGTCCGGCTGTCCCAGCCCCCCGGCAGGGTTTGGTAGAAAGCGGTGGACAGCATATCCATGTCCCGATAATCATTCAACATGACTTCGTACCCGCCAATCTGTTCCGCGGACCAGTCGTTCAGCCGCTGGATCAGCCGGAT